>NZ_UPZP01000100.1 GCF_900538805.1 uncultured Dialister sp. | reverse complement strand
ATGCAATGCAAGGAATGAGGCGACGCGAATAGCGAGCTATTTAAGGAGCCTCATGACGAAGCAGTGCATAAAAATTCCTATAAAAGCAAACTCTATGATTTAATCAGTGCTTCCCTGAGACCATCCCCGGGCAAGGCGCATGGGTTTATCGGGGCTGTAAGCGCCGCCGATAACAAGAGTGGCTGTACCGTCCAGATCATAGACCTCCCCATCCCTGGCGAAAAGGATGGAAGGGAAAGCGGACTCCATGTACACCCTTCCTCCGTGCCAGTCTTTCAGGCGGTAGGCCTTCCGGTCCGTCCTTCCACCCCACCGGTCCACCTGCACCACCCGGGTGGGCCGCATTTCATGATTGCCGTGAATGCAGAAAAGAGTGATGGGAAGCTGTGCCAGCATCTGCTTCTTGCGCAGGTCCCGGAGGCCATTGGAAATATTAATCCCTGCATCCCCCAGGATAATCATGATATCTTCCCTGGTGGTTTTCATTTCCATGCAGAACTGCCGGATTTTTGCGAATTCTCCATGACAGTCGCCGGTGATGTAAATCATAGGGACCTCCTTTCTATTGATTGCCGCCGGAAAAAAAATGACCACTTCCTGTGAATAACAGGGGGTGGTCTTTTTACTTTCTTAAACCCTGCCTGCTATGTACAACTGCGTTATTCCGGCAGAAATTTCATTTCGCCGGCGGCAGTCCCAGGTAGTGCAGAATATCTTCTGTTTCCTGTACTTTATCATCCACCTTGATTTCATGATGAATAATAAAGTCTGTCATCATCCTTCTCAGTTTGATTCTGACTTTAAACAGGGGCAGCTTTTTCCCTTCCACTTTTTCCATATATTCCTTAACTCTGTCCAAATCCGCATCTTTGAGGAGTGTATCCAGACGTCCAAATTCATTGATTGTTTCCTCCGTGAGGCCCAGGTTCATCATTTCTTCCAGCTTATCCCTGCGGATACCTGCCAGATGGGCGGCCGCATAGATGGAGTTCTGCCGGAGCTTTTTTCTGTAGTCCGTAATGTAATCGCGGAATGTTTTATCCGGTGAAAGTGTCACCGCACCCCGGGAAACATCGTTCAGAAAAAGGCTGGCTGCTTTCTGTTCTTCCTGAGACAAGTAGGCAAAAGATTTATGAAGCTGGTTCAGTGTATCAGCCAGCTGCTCTGGAGTTACCTCCGGCTGGCCCAGCTGTTTCATATATTTTTCAAAGCGGGAATTCATATAGTCCGCATCAATCATACCCGTATCCTGTTCAATCAGTGTGGTGTCGATATCATAGGGAAGATCTGTGCCACCGGTAGAGGTTCCTCCAAGGGCCAGTTCCTTATATCTTGCCAGCAATGCCAAGTAGGTAAGCTGATCAAATGACAGACTGACATAGGTCTTTTCACCGGAAATAGTCCTGTCAGAGAGGGGATATTGTCTGTTTTCCCAGCGGAATCCCTGAATTTTGGCGGCTTCCAGATAAGATTTCAACTGATTAAAGAGAGAAGCAAATTTTCCTCTTTCCCTGATATCTTCCGGAAGTTTTTGGAAATCGTGAATACCGGCTGCTGCGAATATATCACTGATAGCAGAAAATATTTCATTCATCCTCTTCACATTCTGCCCAAGACGATCTACAAAAAGGCCGAATACTTTATCACCGGAATAGAGTTTAACCGCCCGTTCCACATTCCGTTTCATGGTATAAGGCCGCCGGTAATAATGAATAGTTCCAAAAGGTTTATCCGGTCCGAAAAGGCGGTTTGTCCGAGAAAAGGCCTGTATCACATTTTCATATTCCAAAAGCTTATCCAGGTACAGCGTATTCAGCCACTTGGAGTCATAACCTGTCAAAAGTTGATTTACCACAATCACCAGGTTCAACTGTTTGGACGGGTCATCATCAATGTGTTGATAGGGCTCCTTATGAGCCAAACGCTGCATGACGTCCTTCTTAAAGCGGCCATAGCTTTTCATGGTGAAATTCTGCCCAAAGAGAGCATTATAGTCCTCCATGATTTCTACAATGGCATCTTCCTTTTCATTAAATCCTTCTCCATCCAGGTCCAGAGTAGGATCAAAGATAGCAGTCACATGAAGATCTGGCATTTCATGTTTGAACCAGCCATAATAGGCAATAGCTTCGGGAATGCTGGAAGCTGCAAAGATAGCATGAAATTTTCCATTGTCACTGAGTCGAAGCCAGTTATCCTTCACATCGGAAATCACCTGCCGCCTGTGCTGTTCACAGTCATACTGCTTCTCTGACAAATAATCTTCAATACCTTTATGATATTTCCCCTGTTCGTCCCAGTCTCCTGCCATGGGAAGCTGCATGCAGGCAAGATACACCTTTTTCTTTTCCTTGTCTTTCATGGCCTCTGCTTCGGTCTTTGCCTTTGCCTTGTCCAGCGCCACAGACCGCCGAAGATCCAAATCCCGGTATGTCTTCACCATGTAGGGATCAAAGCCCAGTACATTCTTATCCCGGATACCGTCAGCCAGGCTGTAGCGGTGCAGTTCATCGCCAAAGACGGTGGCGGTGGTATTCATTTTCTTCTGGTTTTCCAACTGAATCGGCGTGCCGGTGAAGCCGAAGAAAAGGGCTCTTGGGAATGAGTGCTTAATATCCAGCAGCATATCACCAAAAGTAGAGCGGTGCGCCTCATCCACGATGAATACGATTCTCTTCTCTTCCAGCCCAGCAAGAAGACTTTTCGTCACATTCGTCTCCCCTGCTTTGACACGGCTCATTTTCTGGATGGATGTGATAATCAGTTGATTTTTGGCATCATCACTCAAGAGCTTTTCCAGCAGATCCGCTGTATCATCGGTCTGCTGCACATCTAAACCTTCACCGGCAAAACCGCTGTACTCACGGTAAGACTGGGAAGCCAGTTCGATACGGTCCACCAGGAAAATTACCTTGTCCGCATCATCGGACTGGGAAATCAGCTCTGCCGACTTGAAGCTGGTCATGGTTTTTCCGGATCCGGTGGTATGCCAGATGTAACCGCCCCGCTGGGTCCCGGTCATCCAATCATTCTGCGCCACCTTATCAGAAATGGCACTGGAAGCAAAATACTGGTAACTGCGCATGACCTTCAGAACACCATCGGAATGGTCCGCCACCGTATAGGAACCTACCATCTGGTGAGCCATGGGAATATTCAGGAAATGCCGGGCAATATACTTCCAGTCCCCCTGGATTTCATTGTTGAAATCTTCCCAGTGGAAGAAATAATCCTTGTTCAGCTTTTCCCCGTCACCGGGATTGGCAAAATACACCATTTCCGACGGCGTCATGGCCACGAAAAACTGGATGAGAGAGAAAATCCCTGTAAATACATGCTCATGGTTGTACAAATCAATCTGGTTATAGGCCTGGCTCAGCGGAATCCCCGTCTTTTTCAGCTCCACATGAATCACGGGAATGCCATTGATCAGAAGCATGAAATCGCCCCGCCGGTCATGAAACATGGCATTCTTTGATTTAAACATAGGCTGCTCTGCGATCTGGTACACGCTGGGGCCGCCGGAAACAGCTCTTTTGTCAAAAAGATAGAGACTCACCGGACTCCCATAATGAAGAACATCCTCTTTATTATCCCTGATAATGGTCACACTGCCGCCATTGATAAAACCGTTCAGCTGCAATGGCGATGACAGGAGACGCACCTGCTCCAGCACCTGGGCCATTTCCCCATCAGAAAGGGGCACATCGTTCAGCTCATCAATGCCCCGGTTGTTCCGGAAAAGGATGTCCGCCCAGTTCCGGATCAAGTCTTCCTCCGTAGGATAATGGAGCACCTGGTCTGCCCATCCGTTCTTCGTTAAAAGATGGATCAGCGCCGCTTCAAAGAGACGTTCCTCATCAAAAGTATCCGACATAACCGACTCCTCCATGAAATATGAATGGTTAGATAAACATTTCAGACAGCATGGCCTGCTTCATTGACTGCAGTTTTTCCAATTTGCGCTGGTAAAGCATAATTACTTTTTCAATAGCAGAAATCATCTGCGCAATTGTTAATTGCTCCTCTATGGAAGGAGGAAATATAACCTCCCCCTGTAGTGCCTTTTCGGACGATATTTTCATATCATTTTTAGCACCCTTATTTACAAGAGGATGAAGATACTTGTTCAGCCTGTAATCATCATCAAAATAGCATTCAATAAATTTTGAAACTACACCATTTTTAGGTCGATACACTGCATAAAGAGTAGACACAATACCAGCCATTCCAGAATTCGTTTTAATGATACCATAAGGATTTGCTTTTAATGGTGACTTTGTATATATAATATCGTCAGTGTGTACTACGCCATAATTTAAGACAGAAGCACCTGCGAAGCTACGTCCCTGAAATTGTATTTGATTTACTACTCCAAAATCTCCTGAAACAGACAAAACATCGTCCTTTGTATAGTTTCCAAATGTATTTTTCTCTTTAGATGGCTCAAGATACGAATTCAGCTCATGTATCTCCCAGTCCCCTGTAAATCCACGGAACCGGACTTCCGGCACTTTTTCGCCAGGCCGGGGAAACATTTTCTCCAGCATGGACTTTTTGAAAACCTGCAGTTTATCAAGCTTATTTTTCAGAAGCAAAATATCCACATCTATTTTCTGAAAAAATACTCCGATTTGTTTTTGTTCGCTAATTGACGGATAAAACAATTTAATTTGTGCTAAATCATCATTGTGGAGATGACCTACGGTTTTACCTTGAGCTCTTTTAGCCATATCCTCATGTGCTTTACCATTGGATATAGTAATTGCCAGAAATACAGGATCCAGCAATTTATTCGGATATAGAATATTTAAATCCCCACCAATAATGACGCCTTTCCTGCCAATAACTGAAGCACGAGAAATATCTTCTGCTGTTTCTCCAGAAGCAGGAACTATGACTTCTACTCCTTGACTATAAACTGCCCCCTGCTTTGGTTCAACAAAAGTATCAATGTGACTGATTAAAATTTCATAATTTGTATAAAGACGACCATAAAGAACAATTGGGGTCCCATGGTCCTGTAAGTCCGATTTCGAGTATCCACTTCCTTTAGAAAAAACTGTCATCTTTCCAAGCTTATTTTCTTCCCACCCGTCAGTAAATCCTTGAAACCGCAGGGCCGGTACTTTTCTTTCTTCCATCATACCTTTCCTCCCAGCAGTTCAGCCAGCTGGCGGAGGCCTTCCATGTCTTTTTCCGGGCCCGTGAGTTCGCCCATCATGGACGCCAGAGAGGTCTCCTCTTTGCGGATTTCTTCATCTATGTCCCTGTAGGTATCCTTATATTTATCTGCCATCTGCTGCACTTCTTTTTCCAGGTTCACCACCACTTTGTCTGAAAGGCCTTCCAGGGCATGCATAAGGGGCTGGATCCATTTAGCTTTAAGGAGGATGTCCTCTTCTTCCGTGGAAAGCTTCTCGATTCGGTTCTTTGTCCTGTCGGTAAGGCTGTCTTCTGCTGATTTGATTTCTTTCTTCAGTGCTTTTTCTTCTTCTGCCATTTTCAGCACGCGGATCACCATGTCTTCCGTGGTTCCTTCTTTCATAGGCGCTTCCATGCGCAGGATTTTCAATCGTTTCTGTACCGCCGGCTTCCCATAAGTACCATCCTTATAGGATTTCATGTCCTTCCAGGAAACATCGGGATGCACGGCAATAAAGGCCAGCTTTTCTTTCTGGCTTCGGATGGGAAGGTATTCTTCCATTGCCCGGATTTCATCGGTTTCCACATGTTCATAGATTTCCTTGGCCTTTTTCTGGATGGTCTGCATGTCAAAGGCATCGTTGCTGTCGTTTAGGAGGCTTTCTTTATCCTCTTCCGGCATTTCTTCTATGAATGATGCATACAAGTCCTGGATTTCCCGGATGCGGTTTTCTTTCTCTTCTATATTTTTCAAGTCTTCTGCCAGGAAGGTGTGCTGCAGGAGTGCAAAAGGAATAATGCGGCTTGTCCAGCCTTCCTGCACAGCGGTGTCCTTTCCTTTCTTTTTCTTCGTCACCATGTGAGGCAATACCTGACGAATCACATCTTTCCCTTCGGTCTGGATGGTTTCCAAATCCGCCGCAATCCCTTTCCATGCATCATCAAGAATCTGGTAGGCTTCATAGGGGTCGATAAGGGGCATGTCTTTGAGACGCGAAAAGATTTCTCCCGCCAGTTTTTCTTCTTCTCCTGCCACAGGGATGTTTTCCATGGAAGAAATCAGGTCTTCTTCCATTATACGGTCCATGCCGTCAAAGGCATGGGAAAAGCGGGTCTCAAATTCTTTGACATCTTCATTTTCTTTCACTGCACTGCGTACATCCATAACAGCAGGAATGAAATAGCCGTCTTCTCTTTTCTTGAAAAGGGTCTCTTTCAGGGTAGGAAAAATCTGCCAGTATGGAGCCAGCTTTCCCATTTCTTCTTCCGAAAGGCCGCTGTTCATAATGGAATAAATATCCCAGTGCTCCGCCTCTTCCGAGGAGTCCACATAGCGGGGAATGTTCAGGTTATAGTCGTTTTTACGGATTTCATCGATAGATACTTTACGGGAATACTTGGGGATATCCAGTCTTCCCTTGTATGTATCCACGATTTTCTTGATATCCCGGGCCCGAAGTTTATTGTCTTTTCCTACTTTTTCAAAGCCCTTGGATGCGTCAATAAAGAGGATATCCCTTGCCTCCCTCTTCTGACGAAGGACCATGATAATGGTGGGAATGCTGGTGCCGTAGAAAATATTCGGTGGCAGACCTATGATAGTATCAATATGGTTTTTCTCCACCAGATTCCGCCTGATTTCCCCTTCTTCATTACCCCGGAAGAGAACGCCGTGAGGAAGGACAATGGTCATAATGCCATCGGGTTTCAGGTGGTACAGGTCATGGAGCAGGAAGGCATAGTCCGCCTTCGTTTTCGGTGCCAGCCCAAATCCTGCAAACCGGGGATCATTCTCCTTGTTTTTCGGATCCCAGGGCTGCGAATAGGGCGGGTTCGACACGACCCCATCCAAGTACAAAGGTTTGGTTTCATGATATTTATCCAGCCAGGGCCAGTCCTTTTCCAGTGTATCTGCATTCCGGACTTCGATATTATCAGGAAGTATATTTCTCATGACCAGATTCATACGGGTCAGGTTGAACGTATTTTCCTTCAATTCCTGGGCATAATACTTGATGGAGTTTCCATCTTTCATGTACTTGGCAGCGGCATGGCCGATGGTTATCAAAAGGGAACCGGATCCACTGGTGGGATCATAGATTTCAATATGATCTTTTCCTTTCGTGTGGTCTGCCACAATATCTGCCATAAGCATGGACACTTCATGGGGTGTGTAGAATTCCCCTGCTTTTTTGCCTGCATTGGCAGCGAACATGGAAATCAGGTATTCATAGATATACCCCAGCACGTCATAGTCCTGGTACGTATTTCCCATGGGAATCTTTTTGATGAGGTCCATCAGATTTCTCACAGCCTTCGTCTGGGCAGCTGCATCAGCCCCCAGACTGCTTAATCCGGTCTGTAGGGTCTTGAAAATCCCTTTGAAAAGCATCCTATGCTTATCACTGATTAAACGGTCAAAGGCATTGAGCCCGTCCTGCACGTTTTTCACATTAAAGCTCTTTTTATACATAGCAAGCCAGGTGGAAAAGAGATTTTCATAGGAAATAAAATAGCCCAGCTCATCCTGCAGGCCTTTCACCGTTTCCGGATCATCTTCCGTAATATATTCAAGATTCCCCTCTTCGACTCCCATGGACTTTAAAAGCCGAAGCTCCTTTTCCGATAGATACCGATAAAAAATAAAGCCCAGAATATAGTCTTTGTACTGACTTGCATCGATATTGGCACGAAGGGTATTGGCAGACTCCCATAAAGTAGCGGCCAGTTCCTGTTTATTCATGAATAACACCTCTATGGTTTAAGTGATTTTACTGTATTGTATCTATTATACATTACCGGAAGTCCGGCTATCTATACTGATTTCTCCGTCAATTTCAAAGATTCAAAAATAAAAGGAAGGTCATGACTCC
>NZ_UPZP01000099.1 GCF_900538805.1 uncultured Dialister sp. | reverse complement strand
GCTATTTAAGGAGCCTCATGACGAAGCAGTGCATAAAAATTCTTATAAAAGCAAACTCTATGAATTAATCAGTGCTTTCGTAAAGAAATAGGAAGGCCGCTGTCGGCTGTCCGCTGACCGCTTGCAGCTGCATATCCGATGAAATCCGGACTTACCTTACCTTATCAGCCCTGCCCATTGACATCATTTGTCCTCCTATTGTAAAATACAAATAGATATTTTTAGATTTACCTATTTAGAAGAAACGAGGAAACCTATGACAGTCTATGACTATGTAATTATCGGATTTGGCAAGGCCGGAAAAACATTCGCTTCCTTTCTGGCGTCCAGGGGTGTAAAAACGGCACTCATTGAGAAATCAAAAGAACGGTATGGCGGCACCTGCATCAATGTGGCCTGCATACCCAGTAAATCTCTGGAATACAGTGCCCGTCTGTCCCATGAGCGGGAAGGGACCTGGGAGGAAAAAGAAAAGCGCTATGCCGAGGCGGTGGAGGAGAAGAACCGTCTCACCGCCATGCTCCGCAGGAAAAATTATGACAAGCTGGTGCAGGCAGGGGTGACCGTATATGATGGCACAGCATCCTTTGTGAATGACCATGAAATCCTGATTTCCTCCGATGGAAAAGAAGAAATCATCAGGGCGGAGCATATTGTCATCAATACAGGTGCAACCCCTGTCATGCCGCCGGTGGAAGGACTTGATCGGAGCGCCTTTGTTTATACCAGTGAAACGTTGATGGATGAAAAAAGACTGCCCCGTCATCTCGTGATTCTGGGAGCCGGCTATATCGGTCTGGAATTTGCGTCCTACTATAATAATTTCGGCTCCCAGGTGACTGTCATCCAGAAAGGCCCTGCTTTCCTTCCGAAGGAAGACAGGGACATGGCAGCGGCAGTGAAAGCACATTTGGAAAAACAGGGCATCCGCATTCTGGAAGAAGCAGATATTCTCCGGGTGGAAGATGAAAAGGAAGGAGCCCAAATTCATGTGAAGACAAAGGATGGGGAAGAAATCCTTCATGCTGATGCCCTGCTTGCAGCCACGGGAAGGCGGCCCAATGTATCTTCCCTTGGTCTGGATAAAGCAGGCGTGGAAATGACGCCTCGGGGAGCAGTGAAAGTGGACAGCCGCCTTCATACTTCCAAACCCCACATCATGGCGGCAGGCGATGTGACGGGAGGCATGCAGTTTACCTATATTTCCCTGGATGACTTCCGCATCCTGAAGAGTGATTTCACCGGTGACCTTAAGAGAACCACAGAAAACCGCGGCCCCGTTCCATACGCCCTTTTTCTGGACCCGCCGCTGGCCAGGGCAGGTATGACGGAAGAAGAAGCCCGGGCATCGGGCCGGAAAGTTCTGACTGCCTCCATGCCGGCAGCCGCCATTCCTAAAGCCCATGTACTGAAAAATCCATCAGGCCTTCTCAAAATCATTGTGGATCAGGAGAGCGGACTTATTCTGGGAGCCCATTTCTTCTGCCTGGAATCCTATGAAATGATTAATCTGGTGAGACTGGCCATGGACCGGAAGATTCCATATACTGTCCTTCGCGACAGCATTTACACCCATCCCACCATGACCGAAGGCCTCAACGACCTTCTGGGCATGCTGTAATTTTATAATCTTCCATAAAGCAGGCGGCGCCTTCAGGGGCGCCGCTTTTGTATTGGATGAGAGAATCTGATACGGAATAAAAAACAAGAAACTGGAAATCCCTCCATATGGTATGATAAATAAAGAACAAATCATATTTCATCAAATAAAGACAAAGGAGACCCTATGTATCGAAGTGCAAAGACAGCGGCCATTCTGGCTGCTTTTATGACGGTCAGCGGTGCGGCGGTGATGATGGCGGGCTGCGGACAGGAAGAAAAGGATAAGGGCGATGAGCTGAAGGATGAAAACGGCAGGACCTATCACCTGGTGAAGAATGAAGATGGCACGGAGACCGCCAAATACGACAACGGCGAGGAAGTGACCTTCCGGCGGGACGAGAATGACAATCTGCAGTACGTGTCCGGCGTTTCCAGCCTGCTGCCGCTGCTCATGATGAGCTATTTCATGTTCCACGGCCTGCCGGGCTACTCCGGCCATTATGACCGTAACACCGGCAGCGTGCTGAATGACAGGCCTGCCTATACGGAGCAGAAACAGCAGCAGAATGCAGGAGGCGCCGGCACAGGCACCTATGCCGGCAATAAGAACTCTACCTATGAATCCGGCAAATCTTCCGGAAATTCCACGGTGAAGGCCCCTGCCGGTGGTAAAACCGGATTTGGCGGCGCCGGCGTGAGAGGAGGCGCATCCTGATGGAAAAGACCTTTATGGATGATTTGGACAGGAACATATTTCCCTACGTGGAATATCCGGGCTATCCTTTCCGCTATCCCACCCACCTGCCCCTCATTGTGACAAGAAAGCAGATCGAAGAAGTGCGCCGCGTGAGCGGGGCGCTGTATAGAATCTTTGCCAAGGCCGTGAAGCGGGCCATGGAATGTGATGATTCTTTCATGGATGATATGGAAATTCCCGAAAAGCTTCGGAAATATCTCCACGGCGGCAATGCCATGAAGGACCTGCCCACCTGGATTTCCCGGTTCGACTACGTGATTGATGAAAAAACAGGGGGCATCCGCATGGTGGAAATCAATGCGGACACCCCCTGCGCGGAAATCGAGGCCTACTATGCCAACGGCGTGGCGGGGCGGTATTTCGGCAAGGAAAATCCCAATGCCTTTGAAATGAACGGTCTCCGCAGCTTCCTTCTGGATGTGTATCTTCGCTGCTGTGGAAATATGAGCAGTGAAGAGCTGGAAGCTCATCCCATCCTCTTTTCCTGTTTCCATGACTACATCGAAGATTTCGGAACCACGAAATTTCTTATGAATGCCATGAGGGAAGCGGTGCCGGAGGATGTGAGACCGCATATTCTCTTTGAATCTTTCTACAACCTGGCAGTCATGGAAGACGGCAGCGTGGCCCTTCCTGACGGCAGGACCATTTCCTTCCTCTACCGCATGCATCCCATGGAAATCCTCATCGAAGAAACAGCGGACCAGGACGGCTCTTCCCTGGGAGAACTGATGATGGAAGGCTATGTGAATCACCGTTTCCACATGATGAACCCGCCGGAATCCATTATCATGCAGTCCAAAGGATTCCAGGCCCTTCTCTACGCCCTCATGGAAGACCATGCCTTCTTCACGGAAAAGGAACAGGAAATCATAAGAAACTACATTCCCGCCAGCTTCTTCATGCGGGACTTCCGGATGGATGAAAAGAATCCTTCCCTTTGGATTCGAAAGCCCATCTGGGGCAGGGAAGGAAGGGGCATTGACATTATCAATGAAAAAGGAGAGACCGTTTACAGAAAAGAAGTAGAAGACCCGGAAGACGTGGTGTGCCGGGACAGCGATTCCTCCCTGGTGCAGCAGTACGTGCCGCAGCAGAAAATCGTGACCAAAACGGACGTGGGCGTACTGGAAGGCTATGTGACCCTCTCCTGCTTTATGCTGGGAGATAAACCGTCTGCCATTTATGCAAGGTTCAGCGAAGAAAAGATTGCAGGGAATGAGGCCTACTGGATACCGGTGCTCTATGAGTGATGGAACCGGGTTAGAAGTCGGGACCGGGATCGAGGCTGGCAGGCGCTCTTATGGACACGCCCTTCGGGCGTGAGGGTTCAGAGGGTGCAAAGGGTTCACAGGGTTCAGAGGGGGTGGAGGGCGCCTTTGAAAATAAAGGGGCGCCAGTATGATAAAACCATACAACCGCCCTTACGGGCGAGGGGAAACAGGCAAACCGAGCCTTTGGCTCGAGGGAAATGCACCCCTTTTGGTGCCGTAAGGCACCAAAGGGGGAAAAGCCACCGGAGGTGGCTAATTCACCGAAATGTTGTTCATAACGTAAGAGATAAATGTTAAGCATAGGGAAAACTTCCCCCTCCGGGGGAAGTCCCCGTAGGGGAATAGGGGTGCATTTTCACGAGCGAAGCGAGGTTGTGAAGGTTTTCCATTCCGTGAAGCGGAATTCTAAAACTCATTGCCCGCAGGGCAATCCACAACCCTCTGAACCCTTTGAACCTTCTGAACCCTTTGAACCCAAAAGGGGCACAATAGAATAGGGGAATCGTCATCATTTGTAAACTGTATAATGTAGACAGTTGACAAACGAATCGAATGATTTTATAATGAATCCATCAACAGGAGGTCATTATGAATCAGAATCATTCTATCCGTATGCAGGTTTTATGTGCTTTATTTGCCGCAGTTACTGCGGTGTGCTCCCAGATTACCATTCCTATCCAGCCGGTGCCCATTACTCTTGGTACCTTTGCGGTACTCATGGCAGGCGGTTTCCTTGGCAAGCGGTACGGTCTTCTGGCCATTGTGATTTATCTGCTCCTTGGCATGGCAGGGGTGCCGGTATTTTCCATGATGCGCGCCGGTTTTTCCGTCATTGCCGGGCCTTCCGGCGGATTTATCATCGGCTTTGCGCCTATGGCTTTCGTGGTGGGACTGGTATCGGAGAAGCTGGGTTATTCCTTCAAGAACATGCTGGCTGCCACCATTGCAGGCACGGCGGTGTGCTACATCATGGGGCTGGCATGGTTCATGTTCCTCACAGGCACCGGCATTTGGGCGTCCATGGTCATGTGCATGTTCCCCTTCCTGCCCGGAGACTTTGCAAAAATCCTGCTGGCCTCTTTCCTGGTGAGCAAGTACAGAAGAAGACTGGTCGGAGAATTTTAATATATATGGCGGAAGGGAAACCTTCCGCTTTTTTTATAAGGGAGAAAATATGGAAGAATTGATGAAAGCCCTCTGCAGGGCCTGGGAGGACGAGTGGCAGGGCATGGTGATGGGAGAGCTCCGATACAGCAAAGGTGAGGGAGAGACCGATGGACCCTGTGAAATTTCCTGGTCCGGAAGAAAAATCATCAGGATTCGGGCGGTGAAGGGGACCGGGCGCATGGAAATCCTTCTTTTTCCTTTCTCCGGAAAAACGGTGGGGAAGAAAAGGGCGGATAAGGGAACCTGGTGGCACACTTTTTCTGAAGAGGAGGTACGTTCCTTCAGCCTGGCCCTGGGGGATCACAATGAAATCCATCAGTCCCACCGTCCTGTGGTGAGCGGCTTTCAGATTGCCTCTGCCCTTATGAAGAGGAAAAATTTTGAAAGGCTCCGCATCCATTTCCACCATCCCCTGTATGCAGGTGATGCGGTGTATTTGAAACAAGCGGGAAATAGGGTTTACGGGTCTTCCGATGTATTGTGTTTTGAGGCGGTGATGGAATGAATCGGGTATTTCTGGTGGGCGGCCTTCGGAGCCATATCGGTATACGGAACGGCATTTTTAAAAATGTAAGGCCCGAGGTACTGGGAGGCGCTGTGGCGAAGGCGCTTTGCGAAAGGTATGGCCTTGCCGGCCCGGACGCCCTCATCTGCGGTAATGCCGTGGGGCCTGGCGGAAATCTGGGGCGGCTGCTTCTTCTGGAAGGGGGACTTCCGGAGAGGACGCCGGCCTTTACCATTGACCTCCAGTGCGCTTCCGGCCTGGCAGCCATCCATATGGCAGCCCTTTCCATTATGGCAGGAGAGTGGGACGCCGTGCTGGCAGGCGGCGCAGAAAGTGCGTCTCTCCAGCCCGTTCGGCGGTATGCAGACAATGATGAAAGAAGCCATCTTAGAAATCCGGTCTTCACGGCAGCCCAGTTCAGGCCCGGCGAATTTGGCGATGATGCCATGCTGCTGGGAGCGGAAAGGGCAGCGAAAGCGGCGGGAATCACAAGGAAGGAAGCGGACGAAGCGGCCCTTTTAAGCCAGGAAAGGGCGAAGAAGGCAGCAGAGGAAGGGTTCCTTTCCGATGTGATTCTTCCCCTTTTCGGCAGCAGCCGGGATGAGGCCATCAGGAAACGTATGTCTGAAAAGCTCTTGGAAAGGGCGCCTCGGGTCACCGATTTTCCCGGCGGCATCCTCACAGCCGCCAATACCTGTACCATCAATGACGGCGCTGCCTTCGTGCTCCTTGCCTCTGAAAGATGGCTCCGGGAAAGACATCTCCTGCCGTCGGCGGAAATCAAAGGATTCCAAATGATTGGTGCCGATCCCGCGGTGCCGCCGCTTTCGGCGGATTTGGCAGTTTCATCCCTTCTCCGGGATAAAGGGCTTTTTTACAGTGATGTGGATGCCTTTGAATACAACGAAGCCTTTGCGGTCATCAGTGCTGCCTTTAGGAAAAAGCACAAAGATGTGGCGGACCGCCTGAATCGCTGGGGCGGCGCTCTGGCCTATGGGCACCCCTATGGCGCCAGCGGTGCGGAAATCATGATTCATCTCATGAAAATTCTGGAAAAGGAGGGCGGACGCCTGGGGGCCGCCTCCATTCCCGCTGCCGGCGGCGTGGGAGAGGCCATCCTGATTCGTCACGTAGATGAAAGGGACTGGAAGGAAGAAAAGCATATTTCCTTTTCCCTGCCGCTGGAGGTGAAAGCATGAAATGCTATGAATACCTTCTTCGATGGGGAAGGGAAAAGAAGGATGACATCTTCTATCGGGGCGATGAGATGACCATGACCTGGGGCGAAGCCCTCCGATTTGTGGAAGAGGAAGGAGAAAAATTGTCTGCCTTGCAGGTGAAAGGAAAACTTACCGCTCTGTACCTGCACGGGCCCTTAAGGCAGCTTCTTTATTTCCTGGCCCTTTCCTATGCCGGCGGCGTGCCGGTTCTGTACCATGAATATCTGAAGGAAGAGGACTTGTCAGCCCTCCTGGAAAAACAGCCGGTAGGTCTATTTCTTTCTGACGAGGAGATTCCTTCCCTTTCTTTGAAAAAAGGGCAATCCCTGTTTTTTCGGACATGGGACAGAAAAGCCCTGATTTCCGGTGTCTTTGGCGTGCTTACTTCCGGCAGCAGCGGCCTTCCTAAAATCCTTTACCGCCGGGATGAAAGCTGGACCGATTTCTTTCCCCTGCAGGATGAAATTTTCAGGGTGGACGGCCATTCCCGCCTCTTTTTCCACGGCTCCCTGGCCTTCACGGGGAACCTGAATATGGTGATGGATTTCCTCTCCGAAGGCGCCTCCCTCCACGGCAGCAGCCGTCTTCTCCCTAAAACATGGATGGACCGCATACAAAAAGAGGGAATCACCCATGTGTACATGATTCCCTCCAAACTTTCGCCGCTGTCCAAAGTCAAAGGAGAGGCAGGCAGTGTTACCCATATCCTCACCGGCTCCCAGCTCATGACGGCCTCCCTGTACCGGCGGCTCACAGAACGCTTTCCGGCGGCCAAAGTGATTCTTTACTATGGCGCCTCGGAACTCTCCTATATTTCCTACACCGAAGGAAAGGACATCCTCCTTTCGCCGGATACAGTGGGGAAACCCTTTCCCAAGGTGAAGGTTTCCATCGAAAACGGAGAAATCACAGTGGACACACCCTATGGCATCGAAGGCATTTCCATGCCCTACACCTGCCATGACCTGGGACGGCTGGATGAAAAGGGAGAACTCCACTTCCTGGGGCGCCGGGAAGACATGTACCATGTCCAGGGCAATCACGTGCCAAGGCAGAAAGTCCTTTCCGCCCTCCTCATGGTGGAAGGGGTAGAGGACGCGGAAGTGACGGCTTTGAAACAGAAAAACGGCGACGATACCCTCGTCGCCTTTCTCTCCGGAACCGTGCCGGATAGGAAAGACATGGTACGAATCCTTTCCCGCTGCCTCAAGGCCTGGGAAATCCCCTCAAGGTTTATCGTGCTTCCCGCTATCCCCCGTACCTCCACAGGAAAAGCGGACAGGAGGAAACTGGAGGAAATGGCAAAGGCGCCATTATTATAATAAAAACTGGGAGCCGCCCTGGCGGGCGATGGAAATGCACCCCTTCTGCCGCCTTCGGTGGCACCTCCCCCAGAGGGGGAGGTTTGCTCTCCGCTTACCCTTGTGCTAACTTAAGCTGCTCTTTGTATAGCGGCAAGAAAACTTCCCCCTCCGGGGGAAGTCCCCGTAGGGGAATAGGGGTGCATTTCCACGAGCGAAGCGAGGTTGTTTGGTTTTCGCTGCC
>NZ_UPZP01000098.1 GCF_900538805.1 uncultured Dialister sp. | reverse complement strand
AGGTTGCCTAACTATCTGATAGAGACTCAATCATTTTTTCACAGCCCTTTTTTTATTCGTATTCCGCTGTTTCCTGAAAAAGAAAACCCTTAAAAACAGGATGTCAGAATGCCCTTGAAATGGTATAATATGTCAGATATGGGGAAGCGGCGGTGGAAATCTGCCGCACTTCTTGAAGTAAATAGAGAAGGGAGATCGTGAATGGACGAGAAAGAAGAAGTCTACACAGCCGATGACCGGCTCATCGTGGCACTGGATGTGGATTCTTTCGACAAGATGAAAGAACTGGTAGACGAACTGGGGGATCTGGTTTCTTATTACAAGGTGGGCATGGAGCTGTACTACAGCGCAGGCAGCGAGACCATTCATTACCTGAAGGAACATGGAAAGAAAGTGTTCCTGGATCTGAAGCTTCATGATATTCCCAACACCGTAGGCCACAGTGTGGCTTCCGTAACCCGTCTGGGAGTGAACCTGATTACAGTCCATGCCGGCGGCGGCAGGGCCATGATGCAGGCAGCAGCTCGGTATGCAAAAATCACGGCAGACGAACTGGGCGTGGAACGTCCGAAGATTCTGGCGGTTACCGTACTGACCAGCTTTGATGACCAGGGCTGGCAGGAAGTGGGAGGCCATCTTCCCATCCAGGACCACGTACTGGAACTGGCACAGCTGGCTAAGGACTCCGGCGTAGACGGCGTAGTGGCATCGCCCAGGGAAGCATCTTCCATCCGCAAAATGGCAGGTGACGATTTCCTCATCGTCACCCCGGGCATCCGTCCTTCTTTTGCCCAGACAGACGACCAGAAACGTATTGCCACCCCGTCGGAGGCCTTCAAGGACGGCTCCTCCATGCTCGTCATCGGCCGGCCTATTACCCAGGCCATTGACCCCTGTGCCGCAGCCCGTCTGATTTTAAAGGAAATAAAGGAGAATGCATAATGAACGAAAAAGAAGTTGAATCTTTACTGAAAGAAACAAAAGCCATTCTGGAAGGTCATTTCCTTCTCACCAGCGGCCTTCACAGCCCTCTGTACGTTGAAAAATTCAACGTTCTCCAGCATCCGGAATACACGGAAAAACTGTGCCAGGAATTTGCCAACCACTTCAAGAACATGGGCATTGAAACGGTGATCGGACCGGCCACCGGCGGCATTATCCTCTCCCAGGTTACTGCCCGCCTCCTGGGTGTCCGTTCCATTTTCACGGAAAGAGAAAACGGAAAAATGACCCTTCGCCGGGGTTTCAAAATCGCTCCTGGTGAAAAGGTGCTCATCGTAGAAGATATCGTCACCACAGGCGGCTCCATCAAAGAAGTGGTGGACGTGGTGAACAAAGCCAAAGGCGACATCGTAGGCATCGGCCTCTTCGTAGACCGCTCCGGCGGCAAAGCAGACTTCGGCGTTCCCAAGGAAAAGGTATATCCTCTTCTCCACCTCACCGTTCCGACTTATAAACCGGAAGAATGCCCCCTGTGCAAAGCTGGCGTACCCATTACAGAACGGGGCAGCCATCATCTGAAATAATGAAATCGTGAAAATAAAAAGCTGCAGAGCCATTTGACTCGGCAGCTTTTTATTGTGGGATTGCGGGGGAGTGTGAGGAGGAGGCCACAACACAATTTTCCTGCCTCCTTTAGGGGAAGAGGGCCACGAAGCGGCGAAGGGGTGTACGGGGCTGCAAGTCGGAATGACACTATGTTGAACTGACTGCCAACCGGCGGCTTTCCCGCCGGTTAGTATTCATTACCGATTGCCTCATATGCGGCATGCACCAAGATTCTTCGCCTGCGGCTCAGAATAACGATGAGGGAGAGAAGGGAATCCCGTAACGCTGACTTTATATTTATTGCCGCGTCAGCGGCAATCCACAACCCTCAGACGCAGAGCGTCTGTCAAACTTAAGAACCTTAAGAACCCTCGGGGCCCCAGGCCCCGTCAACCTTCCCCTCTGAACCCTCTGAACCCTCTGAACCTTCTGAACCCTTTGCGCCCGAAGGGCGCAATCCATTACGCCTTTCCCGTTCCTTCTACCAGTTCTGTGAATAAGTCGTGAACCGTGGTAATCCTGTTGATTTTCCAGGCATTGGCGCCGCAGAAGACGAGGCCGTGGTCCACGTCCCCTTTGACGGCGCGGATGAGGGCCTGGGTGATACAGTATGGGGTGGTGCTGGGGTCGCAGGTCTTAAGGCAGTGGAAGCAGTTGGTCACCGGAATTCTTCCCTGTCGGAAGGCGCAGACGAAGGGATTCAGCAGGGCGCGGCCAGGCATGTGGACGGGGCTCTGCACGATGGTGACGTCGGAGGATTTGGCTTTGACATACATATTCTTGAAGGCTTCTGCTGCATCGCATTCCTTTGTGGCCACGAAGCGGGTGGCCATCTGTACGCCGGAAAGGCCTAGGGAGAGGTAGTGTTCAATGTCTTTTTTGTCAAAAATGCCGCCGCCGAAGACTACAGGGATTTTCTTGTTGAATTTTTCTTCAAATTCTTTAACCACTGCGAGGATTTCTTTGATTTCATTTTCATAACCGTCGCTTTCATGCATTTTTACCTGTTCCCTGGTGTAGCCCAGATGGCCGCCGGCCTTGGGGCCTTCAATGACCACCAGATCTGCAGTGCGGTTGTGATGTTTGGCCCAGAGCTTCAGAATGACCCTGGCAGCCTTGGGGGAGCCGATGATGGGAGCGATTTTGGTATCCGTGCCTTCCACACAGGCCGGAAGGTCCGCCGGGAGACCGGCGCCGGAGAAGATGATGCTGGCGCCGTTTTCTGCTGCAGTACGGGCATAGTCTTCGTAATGCTGGCCGCGCCACATGATATTGACGCCGATAATGCCGTTTTTCGCTTTTTCCCTTGCCTTATGAAGCTGGTCCTTCAGGGCGCGGATATTGGCCTTCACTGTGTTGGTACGGAAATCGGGTTCGTTGAATCCCACCTGGGCAGCGGAAATCACTCCGATGCCTCCCTCCTTTGCTACGGCGCCGGCCAGTCCGGAAAGACTGACACCGATGCCCATACCGCCCTGGATGATAGGAATATTGGCTGTTAAATCACCGATATGAAGCTTAGGAAAATTCATATTATCACTCCTGATTAGTTTTAAAAATATAATACTAAACTATACGAATGTTTGACAAACAAATAATGTTGATGTATCCTGTATTCACTGTAGTTTATTCCATATCCCGCAATAAGTCAATGAGAATTTTTGTTGAAATACTGGAATAAAATCATACACAAAACTATAAAAGTATAAATCTATGGTTTCTAAACCTCAGTACACAATCTCCGGTCAGTATTCGCTCTCTATTTTTCGCTGTCAGCTGTCAGCCGCGCGCTGCCCCGGTCCCCAATCCCGGAATCCCGATTTCTATGGTCTATCTTCTAACATCTATCATCTATCTTTCCCGCCCGCCGAGTGGCATTTATCGGCTTTAGCTTCACTAACGACAGGTACCGAGATTCTTCGCTTCGCTCAGAATGACCCCTCCGGCGGACAGTCTGAGCGTCTGTCTTCTATCTTCTGTCTTCTAACATCTATCTTTCCTAGCTGGTGATAACAGTAAGAAGTAAGATATTTTCCATTTCATGTAGATTAAAGAAATTTAATTCCTGCATGGAAGTGCCTTTTTGCGCGGGAATGGGGGAAGGTATGAAGCCGATTTTTCTTGAGCTTTCCAATTTCCTGGTGCAGCACTTGCATGGTTGTGGTATAGTATTATCAGCAGGTGATAAAATGATGGAAAAACGGAAGATGGATAAAAACAAAAGACGAGAAGCCATACAGAATTTACTTCGCCAAAATCCATGTCTGACAGACGGAGATCTGGCAGAACGTTTTTCTGTATCTGTGGCAACCATCCGCCTGGACCGGCAGACCCTGGGGATTCCCCAGATGAGGGAGCGCATGGAGCATCTGGTAGCATCCCAGCCCTCCGATTCCCGGGAAGGCGTGAGGGTGCTGGACCTGGACATCGGCCAGAAGGGGGTGGGGCTCCTGAAGACCACCGACGAAATGGCTGACAGTGCAGGTATGGTTTCTGCGGAAAAGCTGTATGGAGCAGCCGCAGGATTTGCCGAATCCCTGGCAGGGGTTCCCTTTGCTTCTACCCAGGTGGGAAATATCAAGTATAAGATTCCCGTGGTGCCCGGAACGATTCTTATCGTGAAGGGGCGCATCGTCCTCATGCGGGGAAACAAGAAACATATATATATCAGTTTCTTCCGTGGAGACGAGGAAGTATACCGGGCTAAGTTTATTATGGAAATTTTGAATGAGACGGAGGCGTCCCATGGATAAAATAGCAGTTGACGCTATGGGCGGTGATTTTGCGCCGCTGGAAATCGTACTTGGAGCCATAGAGGCGGTGCGGGAATTTCATATTCCTGTGGTGCTGGTAGGCGACGAAGGACGTATCCGTGATATTTTGAAGAAAAATCATGAGGAGAATAATTCCCTCATTGAGGTGCACCATGCTTCCCAGGTCATTGAAATGGGGGAACATCCCGGCATGGCCTACAGGAAGAAGAAGGATGCCTCCGTGTCCGTAGGTGCCAGACTGGTGAAGAGCGGCGAATGCGGCGCCCTGGTGGCACCGGGGTCCACGGGAGCCGCTGTGACAGCCGGCCTTCTGGGTATCGGTCGGATTAAGGGGATTGAACGGCCCGCCATTCTGACGCCCATTCCCAATGAAAAGGGCGGATATACCTATCTCATCGATTCCGGCGCCAGCGCCCAGCCCAAGGTGGAAACCTATGTACAGAATGCCCTTTTAGGTTACATTTATGCCAAAAAGGTGGCAGGCATCGAACATCCGAAAATCGGTCTTCTGAATATCGGCGCTGAAAGCACCAAGGGCAGTCCTCTGGTGACGGAAGCCAACCAGGTGCTTGCCGGGCAGGATACCATTCCCTTTGCCGGCAATGCGGAGGGCCGGGATGTGATGACCGGTGAATTCGATGTGGTGGTAACCGATGGGTTTACGGGCAATGTGGTGCTGAAGTTCGGTGAAGGCGCCGGAAAGCTGGTGGCCGCCCTTTTGAAGGACGCCATCATGAAGGGTGGACTTCGGGCCAAGCTGGGCGGACTTCTTTTGAAACCGGCGCTGAAGAAATACATGGCCAAGCGTCTTGATTATTCGGAATACGGTGGCGCGCCGCTCCTGGGTATCAAGGGAGCCCTCATTATCTGCCATGGCGCATCCAAAGCCCGGGCCATCAAGAACGGCATCCGCATGGCCAGGGATGTATGCAGCGAGAAGCTGGACGAAGTGGTGGCAGATACCCTTGTAAAAATGAGCTTAAAAGAGCAGGAATAATGTACGGGGCAAGTATCCTGCTGAATGGAATCAGTGCTTTACAAAATTTCATAAAAGGAAGGGAAAGCACTGCGAATCATATGTGTTTCCTCAATCTCCTTTTTTAGGGAAGGAATAAGTTATGGATAATACACGTTTTGCCGGTATTCTGGGTACCGGTCACTATGCACCGGAAAAGATACTGACAAATGCAGACCTGGAAAAAATGGTGGATACATCGGATGAATGGATCCGCACAAGAACAGGCATAGAAACAAGACATATTGCGGCGCAGTCGGAAAATACATCGGACCTCTGCGTGAATGCGGCCAGAAAGGCCATGGAAGCGGCGGGAGTCACTGTGGATGACATCGATTTCATCCTGGTGGCTACGGCGTCTCCGGATTACGTGGTGCCGTCCACGGCCTGCCTGGTGCAGGACAAGCTGGGCGCCTCCCATGCGGGGGCCATGGATATTTCCGCCGGCTGCTCCGGCTATATTTATGCCGTAGCCGTGGCATCCAACATGGTAAAAGCAGGCATGTACAAGCATGTCCTGATTATCGGCGCGGAAATCCTGTCCCGCCTGGTGAACTGGAATGACCGCTCCACCTGCATCCTTTTCGGTGACGGCGCAGGCGCCGCGGTTATCGGGGAAACGGAAGAGGGATACGGCCTTCTGGCTTCCGACCTTGGCTCCGATGGCAGCCTGGGCAAGATTCTGGATATTCCCGCCAGCGGCGTGGCAGAACCGGTGACCCACCGTGCCATCGACTCCGGCCGCATTTATATCCACATGGAGGGACCGGAGGTTTTCAAAGCCGCTGTCCGCCATATGGGTGCCACCACCCTGAAAACCCTGGAAAAGGCAGGGGTATCAAAGGATGATATCGACATGTTCATTGCCCACCAGGCCAATAACCGCATTATCCAGGCCATTGCCAAGCGCCTCCAGGTGCCGGCGGACCATATGTGGGTGAATGTGAACCGCTTCGGCAACACTTCCGCCGCTTCCGTAGGCATTGCCCTTGACGAAGCTGTGCGGGCCGGAAAAGTGAAACACGGCGATATCGTGGTTCTCACCGGTTTCGGCGCCGGCCTCACCTGGGGCTGCGACGTTATGCGGTGGATGTAAGGAGTTGAAGTTTCCAGTGTCTCTATGGAACTGGAAACTTTCCATCCAATAGGTTTAATTTAAAGAATATATACTGTTACCATATGTTTATTACGCCATGAGGTGATACGATGAAAACTGCATTTCTTTTCCCTGGACAGGGGTCCCAGAAGGTCGGCATGGTGCATGACCTGTATGAAAATTATGATTCCGTAAAACATCTGGTGGAAGAGGCCGATGATACCCTGGGCTTCTCCATTTCCAAAATGATGTTTGAAGGTCCGGACTCTGAACTCATGAAGACCGAATTTACCCAGCCCGCCATCCTGACAGCCAGCGTTGCGGTCTGGCAGGTGCTGAAGGAGAAGGGCGTAGAACCGGACATTGCGGCGGGCCACAGCCTTGGCGAATATTCCGCCCTGGTGGCAGCCGGTGCCATTTCCTTCGCAGACGCTGTGAAGACGGTGCACCTCCGCGGCCGTTTCATGCAGGAAGCGGTTCCGCTGGGCGAAGGGGGAATGGCAGCAGTCATCGGTCTCACTCCTGATAAAATCGTGGAAGTCTGCCAGTCTGTCACCACACCGGACGCTCCGGTGCAGGCAGTGAATTTCAACTGCCCCGGACAGGTGGTTATTGCCGGCGCCACCAAGGCGGTGGAAAAGGCCTGCGATGCACTGAAAGCAGCCGGTGCCCGCCGTGCCATCATGCTGCATGTGAGCGCTCCTTTCCACTCCACCCTCATGGAACCGGCAGCTGCCAGACTGAAGGAAGTACTGGATACCATTGAAATCCATGACACAAAGATTCCGGTGGTGGCCAATGTGAACGCCAAAGAAGAAACAAAGGCCGATGAAATCCGCAAGAACCTGGTGGACCAGGCTGCCCATCCGGTACATTGGGAAGAATCCATCCGGAATATGATTGCCGGCGGCGTGGATTACACCGTAGAAGCAGGCCCGGGCACCGTTCTTTCCGGATTCATGAGGAAAATCGACCGCAAGGTTCCCTGTGTGCATGCAGAAGATGCGGCAACGGTGGATGAAGTGGTGAAAGCCTTGAAGGGAGAATAATCCATGGAAAACATTGAAAAAACAGCACTGGTTACCGGTGCATCCAGAGGCATTGGCCGGGCCATCGCCCTGGCCCTGGCTTCCAAAGGCTTTGCAGTGGCCCTGAACTATGCAGGAAGCCACGATGCGGCAGAAGCGGTGAAGAAAGAAATCGAAGCTGCCGGCGGCAAAGCTTTCACCGTGCAGGGGGATGTGTCCAAGAGCGAAGATGTGGACCGCGTATTCAAGGCTGTGAAGGATGAATTCGGCGGCCTGGATGTGCTTGTGAACAATGCAGGCATTAACAGGGATGCCCTCCTGATCCGCATGAAGGAATCCAACTGGGATGACGTCATCGCCACGGACCTGAAGAGCGATTTTCTCACCACCAAGGCAGCTGCTGCCATGATGATGAGAAAGCGGAAGGGCTCCATCATCAATATTTCTTCCGTGGTCGGAATTATGGGCAACATCGGCCAGGCCAACTACGCCGCTGCCAAGGCAGGGGTTATCGGCCTCACCAAAGCCTGCGCCAAGGAAATGGCGGCCCGGAATATCCGCGTCAATGCGGTGGCCCCCGGTTTCATTGAAACAGCCATGACCGACGGCATTCCTGAAAAAATCAGGGAAGGCATGATTTCATCCATCCCCATGGGACGGATGGGACAGCCGGAAGACGTGGCCAAAGCCGTATGCTTCCTGGCTTCCGACGATTCCTCCTATATCACCGGTCAGGTGCTGGTGGTGGACGGCGGTCTTGTGATGTAATCTGACTTGGGGAACGGCTGCCTGTTTAAGGAAGCACTGATTCATTCGCAGAATCGAATTTCATATGTATTTTTATCCAATACTGCGTCATAAGTCTCCTTAAATAGCTCGCTATTCGCGTCGACTGATTCCTTGCATTGAATAAAAATACAAGAATGAAATCCGATAAC
>NZ_UPZP01000097.1 GCF_900538805.1 uncultured Dialister sp. | reverse complement strand
ATTCTAGAATAAAAGCAGACAACGATTTAATCAGCGCTTCCCTAGCTCGGCTCAGAAGTGCTGCTGACTTCTGCCTGTGGAAGGAGGCTATGAACTGCGGCGAAGCCGCCACCACAACCCTCGGACCAAAGGCCCGTCAAACCTAAGAACCCTTGCGTCCACAGGACGCATTAATCTTAAGAACCTTTTCTACACAACCTGCCGCCGGCAGGCGGTGCACAGCGAACACATTTTGAAGGAGCGAAGCGACGCACAAAATGTAGTGAGTCGTTTCCCCTTTAGTGGGCCATAACCTTCGGGGCAAAGCCCCGTCAACCTTCCCCTCTGAACCCTTTTGCGTTCGGGAATACCATTCCGCCTGCAGAAAAGCAGCGCCTTCATGGCGCTGCTTTTTGATTGTCCGATTCAGTTGTCATAAATAATGAGGCCCATGAAGACCAGGTCTTGGTCCCCTGTGTTTTCCAGCCCGTGGCGGCTGCCGTTCTGGCAGAACATGGCGTCACCCGGTTTCACTTCATAGGTGGTGTCGTTGTCGGTGTAAACGCCGTGGCCGGAAAGGATGTAGTAAATTTCTCCATCTCCCTTATGCTGGTGGACGCCCATGGAGCAGCCCTTTTCCAGGGTGGCCTTCACATAGACCCGGCATTTGTCCTTCAGTATGTCCGGTCCTGCAATGGGCTGAAGGATAATGCGGCCTTTGCCGCCGTTGGCGTGTTCGATGATTTTTGGTGGGATTTTTGGAATCATGGGATTTCCTTCTTTCATAGGTAAATAGATTTGAGGTTTGAGATTTGAGGGGGATAGGGGCGGGAAGCCGTATTCTCGAAAACAAGAGGGTTCAGGCGCCTTTGGCGCCCAGGTTCAAGCCGTCATTGGGCTCACGCCCTTGGCTACGGTAAGGCGGTAAGGTGCTCGCTTAATGGGCAGGCTATGCTCGCATATGAGCCTGACTTGCGGTTCCTATGCAGGAACCGCACAAGTTCCGCCCACAGAGCGGGCTGGTTCAGAGGGAGTTATATATGCTGCCTTCGGCAGCACTGCCGCGAAGCGGCATATATACTCATCGCCCGAAGGGCGATACCACCCCCTCTGAACCCTCTGAACCCTTTGAACCTTTTGAACCCGGGCCCCGAAGGGGCCCCTACTCATTCCTCCAGTGATACTCCGCCAGCTCCCGGTCCGAGACGTTTCCTATTTTAACATGGTTGAGGTATTTCCTGGCGATTTCACCAAGGGATACCAGGGTGGAAACGGGGGTGGGCGGGCGGTTCATCATGCGCCAGCGGGGGAAGAAGCGGGTGATGTGGAGGGGGATGGCTGGAGAGAGGGAGCCGATCCAGCGGACCATGTTCTCAAAGCATTGGGGGTCATCGTTTTCTTTCGGGATGACCAGGTTCGTCAGCTCCACATGGGACATTTCATGGGCCCTTTGGATGGTTTCCAGCACCGGATTTTTGGCGGCGCCGCAGATGGTTTTATAGAAATCGGGATTCCAGCCCTTGAGGTCAATGTTCCAGGCATCAATCAGGGGAAGGAGCGCCTCCAGCGCTTCTTTGCTGATGAAGCCATTGGACACCATCACGTTCATAAGCCCCGCTTCCTTGATGAGGGGCGCCGTGTCACGGATGAATTCAAAGGAAAGAGTGGGCTCGTTGTAGGTCCAGGCGACGCCGATATTTCCTTCGGCAGTCAGGGCACGGGCCAGGCGGAGCACATCGTCGGGAGAAACCTTCCGGCTCTCCGGCTCTTTTTGCGAAATTTCAAAGTTCTGGCAGAAGGCGCAGTTCATATTGCAGCCCCAGCTTCCCAGGGAAAGGATGACGGCGCCGGGATGGAAATAGGCGAGGGGCTTCTTTTCGATGGGGTCCAGGGCGGCGGAGGTGACAAGACCGTAGGTGAGGGCTTTCAGGGTGCCATGGTCGTTCCAGCGGGTGCGGCACCAGCCTCTCTGGGAAGGAAGAATCCGGCAGCGCCGGGGACAGAGGCGGCAGCGGCAGATGCCGCCTTCTTCTTTGTCATAAAATGCACATTCCATGGGAACCTCCTTTTGAGATTTGAGATTTGAGATTTGAGATTTGAGATTTGAGATTTGAGGTTTGAGGTTTGAGAGGGTTGTCCGCCGGGCTTTATTCCCGAATGCATGGAGACGTCAGACGGCCAGACATCAGACTTCCCGCCTCCCACCTGTCATCCTGAGCGCCAGCGAAGGATCTCGGTGCGTGCCGATAGTGGCTCATAAGCTGGTAAATACTGGTCGGCGGGAAGGGACACTGGACGATATTCCCGAAAGAGGAGGGGAGAGGCGCCTTCGGCGCCTAGGTTCAAGCCGTCATCGGCTTCGCCTTCCGAGCCGGTTCAGAGGGGAGCTTTATATGCCGCCGGCAGGCGGCTATATACTCATCGCCCGAAGGGCGATACCACCCCCTCTGAACCCTCTGAACCCTTTGAACCTTCTGAACCTTTTGAACCCTCGCGCCCTTCAGGGCGCGTCAATAGTATCTCTTCACTGTAAACCGATACAGCCTGACTGCCTCGTCCTTTCCGATGCCAGCCTTCCGTTTGGCAATGGCGATCTGTTCTTCCGGCGTATCCACGCCGTCAAGGTCCGGGAGAAGGAGGCCCCGGCGGGTGCCTTTTTCTACGATGACGCCGTATTTCTTTGTATCCAGGCCGGAAATTTCTGCAGGCTCCGGGGAGGAGAGGATGTCCACGGAAATGGTGAGGTCCGAAAGTTCCCGGGCCGAAAGGGGCGGAAAGCGGGGGTCGTCGTGGGCGGCGGCTTTGGCGTTGTGGATGATTTCCTCTGCCACATTCCGATAGCAGGGAAGAAAGGTGCCGATGCAGCCGCGGAGGGCGCCGAATTCATGGAGGGATACGAAGGCGCCGGCCCTGCCTTGGAGTTCGTCAGGAAGGGTATCCGGTGTCTTCATGATTTTTCCATGCTCCAGGAAATAGCGGATGCTTTCTTTGGCCAGTTCCACCCGCACATCGTGGATTTCCTCTTTCTCCGGTTCCTCTTCAGGCAGGTAGAGGCATACGCCGTAGCCTACGCCGAAGGGCCCTTCGTGGGAGAAGCAGGGCATGGCGGCTTTCCTCTTCCCCAGGACGCCGAAGAGAAAGTACACCGACGGCAGGCCGCACATGGCGATTTCATCGATGAAATCAGAGGTCATGGAGGTGAGGGGCTTCTTGTCCCGCCTTTTCAGGGCGTCCATGACGGCCTCATCGAAGAGGATGCCCTTCGGGGTATAGCCGTTGGGAGAGTCCTTTGTGAGTTTGTGGGACAGGTCGCCGGAGGCGATGACACCGATTTTCCGCCCCAGCTTGGCAGCACAGCGTTCCACGATGGTGCCCAGGATTTCATTCATTTCGTAATTGGAAAAGCAGGGGGACAGCATGACTGCCCGCCCCCGGAAGCCTGCCTTCAAAAGGTAGTACATGGGTACAAAGGTGCCCCAGTCCACGGCAAGGGTTTTGCCGTACCTGGCGGCTTCGGCTTCATCCACCCGGTGCAGCGGGATGAGGGGCTCCGCTTCCTTCAGGATGGCCTCCGACAGCATGCGGTCTATGGAAAGGGTCATGGACAGGTCCGGGCGGCCGAAGGCGGCAAGATTTCCTTCCACAGTGGGCGCCAGGAACAGGGCGGGGCCGTCGTAGAAGCAGAGGTTGTGGGGAGAAATAATCACCACGGTTTCCATGCCTTCGGAAACCATGCGCTTCATGGCTTCTTCTTCTGTTTTCACCGTAAGGGCCATGCGGGAAAGCTCCTTCCCGCCGATTTCCGGAATCATAATAGGCGGATGGGGGAAAAGCCCCGCCGCCGTACAGGTGGTATCCATTGGAAGCACTTCCTTTCTATATTTTCTGTCTTTAGTGTAGTAGTTTTTGAGGGAAAAAGCAAAGTGGGCCCGCCTTCGGCGGGCCGGGTTCAGGCGCCTTTGGCGCCCGGGTTCTATCGGTCATGTGCTGACGCACTGACCGATGGGTTCCGCCCGCAGAGCGGGCCGGTTCAGAGGGAGTTATGTATGCCGCCTTTGGCGGCTATATACTCATCGCCCGATAGGGCGATACCACACCCTTTGAACCCTCTGAACCCTTTGAACCCTCTGAACCTTCACGCCCGAAGGGCGTGTCCATGAACCCTCTGCACCCCGGGCCGCTTCGCGGCCCCTCCTTGCCACTCCCTTTTCTTCCGTGGTATAATGAGTAGTCTTGATTTTATAGAATTCTTCTCAAAAAGAAGGGTTCTATCTATGATATAATAAAGTATATATTTTACAGACCGGGGAGGCGATAGTGTTGGAAAAGCATGTCATTATCAATGTGACTTCCCTGCAGCGGGACGAAAACGGGAAGGATGAGACCATTTCCCTGGAAACTCCGGGCATTTACGGAGAGGACGGGGATATGCAGTACATCAGCTACCGGGAGACGAAGCTGGCAGGCATGGAAGGCACCACTACCACTCTCCGCATTTTTGATGACCACGTCAATCTCATACGGGATGGCAGTTTCCTGCAGAACCAGGAGTACCGGCTGGGTGTGCCGTCGGAGTCCGGTTATGTGACCCCCATGGGGGCGCTGAAGGTGACTGTGGTGACCAGGGAAATTGAAAATTCCATCGTCCACGGCAAAGGACGCATGCGCCTTTCCTACGATGTGGAGCTGGAAGGTCTGTTTACCCATTTGAATGAAATTATTGTTGATGTTCGAGAGGATCCGGAATATTCATGGAAGTCAGAGAAGAACTGAAAGAACTCATTGAAAAGGCAAAGGACGCCGCTGTGGCGGCAGGGGAGCTGCCGGCAGGCGAATATGCACCGGTGCAGCGGCTGGAGGTGCCGAAGGAAAAGGAATTCGGCGATTATTCCACCAATGCGGCCATGCAGTGGGCCCGGACGGCCCATAAGGCGCCCCGCATGATTGCGGAGGCCATTGTAAACCATATGGATACGCCGCTGGTGTCCCGTATGGAAATCGCCGGCGCAGGATTTATCAATTTCTTCCTGGCCAAGGATACGGTGTACACCGAATTGAAGAATATCCTGAAAGCCGGCCCGTCTTATGGCGACCTGCCGAAGACGCAGAAGGACCGTTTCCTGGTGGAATACGTTTCCGCCAACCCCACAGGGCCCCTTCACATCGGCCATGCCCGGGGCGCTGCTTACGGCTCCGCCTTGGTGAACCTGCTCCGGGCCGCCGGCTATGACGTGCTGTCGGAGTACTATGTGAACGATGCAGGCAACCAGATCGACCACCTGGCAGAATCCATCAACGCCCGCTACCTCCAGCTGAACGGCATGGACGCCGAAATTCCGGAGGACGGCTACCATGGACAGGACATCATTGATACCGCCCGCCACATCCTGGAAAAGGACGGAAAGAAATACCTGGACATGGACGAAAAGGAAAGGCTGGAGATTTTCAAAAAGCTGGGCCTGGAAGAAAAGCTGGCTGCCCTGAAAAAGGACCTCCACGATTTCAACGTGGACTTCGACAACTGGTTCTCCGAAAAGTCTCTCTACCCGGATCAGGTGAATGCAGCCCTGAAGGTGCTGAAGGACGAAGACAATATGTATGAAAAGGACGGCGCCCTGTGGCTCCGTACCACCAAGAACGGCGACGACAAGGACCGCGTGGTCATCCGCACCAACGGCGTACCCACCTACTTCTGCTCCGATATTGCCTATGTGGGAAATAAGATTCACCGGGGCTACAACAAGCTCATCGATATCTGGGGTGCCGACCATCACGGATATATCATCCGTCTGAAGACGGCCATGAAATTTCTGGGCTACAACCCCGATGATTTTGAAATCATGCTTCTCCAGATGGTGACCCTCCTCCGGGACGGAAAGCCGGTGAAAATGTCCAAGCGTACCGGTGAGGCCGTGACCCTCCGGGAACTGATGGACGAAGTGGGCACCGATGCAGCCCGGTATTTCTTCTGCGCCAGGACCCTGGACTCCCAGATGGACTTCGATATCGACCTGGCAAAGAAACATTCCAACGAAAACCCGGTGTACTACATCCAGTATGCCAATGCCCGTATCCACAGCCTGTTTTCCCAGGCAGAGGAAGCCGGCGTCACCTGGGACAAGAGCTTTAAGGACACCGATTTCACAAAACTTACAGAAGAATGCGAACTGGACCTCATCAAGAAGATGGAAAACTACCATCAGCTCGTGGCCGGCGCCGCCCAGGAAAGAGCGCCCCAGCGCATTGCCAAATATGCCTATGAACTGGCCGCCCTTTTCCACCATTTCTACAGGGAATGCCGGATCCTGGGCGTAGACAGCGAAACCACCAAGGCCAGACTGGGCCTCATTACAGCCGTACAGTATATCCTGGTCCATGCCCTTCATATCCTGGGGCTCTCGGCACCGGAACATATGTGATAGATTTCTGATTTCTTTCCACTGATTCACCTATTTCACAAGGAGGTTCCATGACTAAATACATCTTCGTAACCGGCGGCGTCGTTTCGTCCCTGGGCAAAGGCATTACCGCCGCATCCCTGGGAAGACTTCTGAAAAACAGAGGATACAAGGTTACCATCCAGAAATTCGATCCCTACATCAATATTGATCCAGGCACCATGAGCCCCTACCAGCACGGTGAAGTCTTCGTCACCGACGACGGTGCTGAAACGGATCTGGACCTGGGCCACTATGAACGTTTCATCGACGAGAACCTGTCCAAGGCCTCCAACGTCACCACCGGCAAGGTTTACCAGTCCGTCATCAATAAAGAAAGAAAGGGCGAATACCTGGGTTCCACCATCCAGGTCATCCCCCATATTACCAATGAAATCAAAGACCGGGTGCTCCGGGTAGGAAGAAATGACAACGCCGACATCGTTATCACCGAAATCGGCGGCACCGTAGGGGACATCGAATCCCTGCCCTTCCTGGAAGCCATCCGCCAGGTGAAAAAGGACGTGCCCAACCGGAACGACGTCCTTTACATCCACGTTACTTTGGTGCCCTACATCGAAGCGGCGGACGAACTGAAATCCAAGCCCACCCAGCACTCCGTCAAGGAACTGCGCTCCATCGGCATCCAGCCGGACATCATCGTATGCCGCACTGTGAAGGCCCTGCCCGATGACATGAAGAGGAAAATCGCCCTCTTCTGCGACGTGGAACCGAACGCCGTCATCAACAACCTCACCGCCAAGAGCATTTACGAAGTACCCCTCCTCCTCCAGGAAGAAGGCCTTGACCGCATTGCCCTTGAAAAACTGGGCCTCGACGACAGCCCCTGCGACATGGACGACTGGAAAGCCATGGTCAGCCGCATCCTCTCCGCCGACAAGGAAGTGGACATTGCGCTCGTAGGCAAGTACGTGGAACTCCACGACGCCTACCTCTCTGTGGTGGAAGCCCTCTCCCATGCGGGCTACGCCTTCGGCACCAAAGTGAACATCCACTGGATTAATTCCGAAGTACTGGAAGAAGAAAAACCGGACCTCCGGGAAGTCTTCAAAGGCATCGACGGCATCGTAGTCCCCGGCGGCTTCGGCTACCGCGGCGTAGAAGGCAAGATTGAAACCATCAAATACGCCCGCACCAACAACATCCCCTTCCTGGGCCTTTGCCTGGGCATGCAGTGCGCCGTCATCGAATTCGCCCGTGATGTATGCGGCATGAAAGACGCCAACTCCACCGAATTCGACGCAGAAACACCGTACCCCGTCATCGACCTCATGCCGGACCAGGAAGACGTCACCGAAAAAGGCGGCACCATGCGCCTGGGCATCTATCCCTGCAAACTCACCGAAGGCTCCAAGGCCAGGGAACTCTACGGCGGCCAGGAAATCGTATACGAAAGACATCGTCATAGATACGAAGTATCCAACGCCCTCCGTCCGGAACTGGAAAAAGCAGGCCTCTCCATCTGCGGCACCAGCCCCGACGGCCGCCTGGTAGAAACCATCGAACTGAAGGACCACCCCTACTTCGAAGCCACCCAGGCCCACCCCGAATTCAAGAGCCGCCCCAACCGTCCCCATCCCCTCTTCGTGGGACTGGTGAAAGCAGCCATTGAACATCATAAAGGATAAAGAAATGAAAAAGCACCGCGGAAGCGGTGCTTTTTTGATGCTTCGGAGTCAATGGCAGTGGGCGGCGGGATTCCCTAAAGCAAGGAGGGTTCAGGCGCCTCACGGCGCCCGGGTTCTATCGTTCGTGCGCTTCGCGCCGACCGATGGGTTCCGCCCACAGAGCGGGCTGGTTCAGAGGAAGTTATATAGTATCGCTGCGGCGGGAAGCTGTATTCACGAAAGCAAGAGGGTTCAAGGCGCCAGTATGGATAAAACCGTACAACCGCCCTGGCGGGCGGGGAAAAACAAGCAAACCGCCCTTACGGGCGTGGGAAATGCACCCCTTCTGCCGCCTGCGGCGGCGTCTTCCCCGGAGGGGCAGATTTTAGCGGGGCTATGCCTTGAGGGGCTT
>NZ_UPZP01000096.1 GCF_900538805.1 uncultured Dialister sp. | reverse complement strand
GTGGCGAACGTAGTGAGCCAATCAGCAGAATGTTTCTCATGCTCTATGATACAGGAAGGTATATCCCGTAACGTAAGGCTCCTTCCTTAGGAAGGAGCTGCCCGATAGGGCTGAGGAACACCGAAAAAATCAGTAAAGAACTGACGCTGTTCCTCCGTCGCCTGCGGCGCCACCCCCCTTCCTTGGGAAGGGGGCTTTTACTCTCCGTCATGCAGCACTGTAGACACAAAAGTAAATCCCGTAGCGCTGACTATATACTCATTGCCGCCAAAGGCGGCGATACCACAACCCTCAGCGGCGAAGCCGCTGTCAAACCTAAGAACCTTAAGAACCTTCGGGCCGAAGGCCCGTCCAACTTTTTCTCTGAACCCTCTGAACTTTTTTTCACATATCCTTCTTTGACTGCCTGCAATGATTATGTCTATGGTAAAATATGAGTATACCAATACAGGAGGATAGGATATGAAGGCCATAGACATGCTCATTTCTACATTAAGAAAAGAAGAGAAAGCCCGGTACAATGGCGGTATTTATCGGAAGACCCAGGTGGATATGGCGTACAACAGCAACCACATCGAAGGGAGCCGCCTGTCCCATGACCACACCAGGGAACTGTTCGAGACCCGCTCCCTTTTGGCAGAAAAAGACGAGGTCATCTATGCTGACGATGTGGTGACCGCCAACAACCATTTCCGTGCGTTCCGCTTCATGCTTGACCGCTATGATACACCGCTGACGGAAGATTTCATCAAAACCATTCATCGTCTTCTTATGGAAGGGACTGCGGCGGAGAATGCGGGATTTCCTATCGGTGACTATAAAAATCAGGACAATATCGTAGGTGACAGGAAAACGGCACCTGTGGCAGACGTACCACGCGCCATGGCGGCCATGCTGACAGATTATCATGCGTCGGACCATAGCTTTGCTAAACTCATAGATTTCCACTACCGCTTCGAGGCTATCCATCCTTTCCAGGACGGCAACGGCCGTACCGGCCGTCTACTTCTCTTCAAAGAATGTCTTGCTGCAGGGATTATTCCCTTCATCATCGCCGATGACAAGAAACAGTTCTACTACCGTGGCCTCCGAGCCTATGAAACAGAACCGGGCTATTTACGCGAAACCTGCGGGGAAGCGCAGGATAACTACCTCCTTCTCTGCTGCCAGCTCATACGAGGATTTCGGGATGAGGCGAAAAAAGAAGGCCTTATCCGTACGGAACTGCTGCGGATATTGGACCGGAAGAAATAAGACATTGGGAAAGGCGATAGGTGGTAGAAGATAGACGATAGACATCAGACTTCCCGCATCCTAACTGGTCATTTTTCGCTTTTGCTCTACGTCTTGCGGGTACTGGTGACATAAAAGTAAATCCCGTAACGCAGGCTCCTTTCTCAGAAAGGAGCTGGGCGAAGCCCTGAGGATAGGTCCGAAAAAATCAGCAAAGAGCTGACGCTGTTCCTCCGTTGCCTCCGGCGCCATCCCCTTCCTGTGAAAGGGGGTTATAACCTGCGGCGGAGCCGCCACCTTTCCCCTGAGCGGCAGCGAACACAACCTTTCTATACAACCCGCCGCCGCAGGCGGTGCACAGCGAACACATTTTGAAGGAGCGCCAGCGACGCGCAAAATGTAGTGAGTCGTTTCTCCACGGGAAAGCATGTCACTGGATTCTCAGGTCGCTATGCTCCCCTACGAATCCAGTTCCTTTGCCACCCTTTAGGGGCCATAACCTCCAGCCCCGCAGGGGCTGGACACCTTCCCTTTTGAACCTTCTGAACCCTGCAAAAAAAGACCTCTGCCGAAGCAGAAGTCTTTTTTTGATGGTACCGGTTATTTTTCCATCCGTTTCATATGGTTGGAGTTATTTTCATCATCCCACCATACGATGCCCTTTGTATCAGGCAGTGCATTCTTATGGAAAAGAGGCACCTTGATGCCCTTTTTCAGCTGGTTTTCATAATCCATAAGGCAGGCTCTTGCCTGGGGGAAGAGGAGCAGGATGGCGGTGACGTTGGTGAGAACCATGAAGGCCATGAAGAGGTCCGCCAGGTTCCAAACCAGCGGCAGGTCCGCAATGGAACCCCAGAAAATCATGACGGCGATGAGGACGCGGAAGAGGTTCAGCGGCCATTTCTTAGGGGTGAGGTGGCCGATGTTGATTTCCCCGTAATAATAATTTCCGATGAGGGAGGTGAAGGCAAAGAGGAAAATCAGGAAGGAAACGGCCTTAGGCGCCCAGTCGCCGAAGTACTGCGCCAGGTCCCACTGGATCAGTTCGATGCCCGTAAGGCCGGTGGAGGCGTAATCGCCGGTGAGAAGGACGATGAAGGCGGAGGCGGAGCAGATGAAGAGGGTATCCACATACACGCCGAAAGCCTGGATGAGGCCCTGTACCACCGGATGGGTGGCGTCCGCAGTGGCTGCCGCATTCGGTACGGAACCTTCGCCGGCTTCGTTGGAGAAAAGGCCTCTCTTGAAACCGGTGAGCACAGCAGCGCCCATGCCGCCGCCAAATACTGCCTGCCAGTCGAAGGCATCCCGAAGAATCACATAAATGACATGGGGCATTTCCGTAATGTTGTACACCATGATGCCCAGAGCCACCACGATGTAAATTCCTGCCATCACAGGCACCATCCATTCCGTAACACGGGCAATGCGTCCCATGCCGCCGCAGATGACCAGCATGGCCAGCACAGTGACCACGCCGCCTACCATCATGCGGTCCAGCCCCAGCGCGTGGTTCAGGGCCAGGGAAATGGTATTCGACTGTACGGAGTTATAAATCATACCGTAGGTGACGGAAATCAGGATGGCAAATACGGCAGCCCAGATGCCATGGCCCAGTCCGTTTTTCAGATAATAGGCAGGACCGCCGCGGAATCCGTTTCCATCCTCCCGGGGCACCTTGTAAATCTGTGCCAGCGTGGATTCTACAAAACCGGTGGCCGAACCGATGACCGCGATAAACCACATCCAGAAAATGGCACCGGGACCGCCGGTGACAATGGCAATGGCAATGCCCGCAATATTGCCCACCCCTACGCGGGAAGCGGTGCTGACGCAGAAAGCCTGGAAAGGAGAAACCTCATTTCCCTCCGTCTTTTGTCCGGCAGTATGGGCGATGAGCTTGAACATACGGCCGAAATAGCGAATCTGCACGCCCCTGGTGCGCACGGTAAAATAAAAGCCCGCTCCCACCAGCAGGGCGATAATGACGGACGACCAGAGAAATCCGTTAATGGTGGAAACCAGATTGTTAAGTGATTCCATTTTTCCTCCTTGAAATGAAAGTTACGCATACATAATTATTATAATGTTTTTTCATACTTTATACAATACTATTCTAAAAGGGCATGCCCATCACAAAGAGGCATAAAGAGTGGGAGAGACGGTTGTCTGCCGGCCGCTGGCGGCTATCAGCTGTCCGCTGTCCGCTCGCGGCGACACCCGCTGGCCGGGCTGTAAGGTGTTCGCTTTATGTGCAGGCTATGCTCACATAATAGCCCGGCGCAGAAATGTTGCTGATTTCTGCCTAAGGAAGGGGACTCCGGCTCTCCGTCATTCAGCACTGGTGGCACAAAAGTAACTCCCGTATCGTCTTGCGTCCCCTTTAGGGTAAGAGGGCCACGAAGTGGTGCCGGGGTGAACGAGGCTGCGAGGCGAAATGATACTCAATGCTGAACTGACTGCCAATCGGCAGCCTTCCCGCCGATCGGTATTTAACAGATGCTGAGACACTATCGATTTTTACCGAGATCCTTCGCTATTGTGGAGACCCTGCAGAGGATTTCCAAGTCAGCCGAGGTTGGCCCTTAGCCTGCCCATAAAAGGGCCTTCCGATTGTCGGCTGACCGACCCCGGATGACAGTGTCCGGCGGGAGGGGGAGTACGTAATGCAGTCTGACGTCTGATATCTGACTTCTAACGTCTAATCCACGCCCCTATCCTCCGTCGCCTGACGGCGCCACCCCCTTCCTGGGGAAGGGGGCTTTTACTCTTCGTCGTGCAGCACGGGTGACATAAAGTAAATCCCGTAACGCTGACTATAAAACTCATCGTCGAAGGCGATACCGCCACCCTCTGAACCCTCTGAACCCTTTGAACCCGTGACGCAGCCGCCCCCATAATGGGCGCAGAACCTCCGATTTCCCTGATTTGTATACTATGTTTCCCACCGTAAAAATCGGCATTTTCGCACGGTTAAGGTAAGCTGAAAAACGAATCATCTGCACTCACAAAACAGGGAGTTTTACTCTTTTTTTTACAAATTCGCCGGAAAATGGTAAAATACAAGAGTCTATGGAGGTGATATGAATGCGTGCTTTATATACATGGGGATGCGCCGCAGCCATCTGGCTGGTGGCGTCTCTTACCGCGTCTGCCCAGACCTTGTCCGTCGGCATGTCGGGAAGTGAAGTGACTTCCCTGCAGAACGACCTGGTGGCGGCAGGCTATCTTGCACGTACAGTGGATGGAGATTACGGTTCCACCACAAAAGAAGCAGTGGCCTTATTCCAGAAGGCCAAGGGTCTGCCGGTGACCGGCAGGGCCGATGATTCCACCAGAGCGGCCATCGAAAGGGCGGCCGGAGCGGGCTATCGTCCCGGAGGCGGCGTGGTGTACGCCGAAGGCAACCGGGGCAGCATGATCAGCGATATGCAGGTCAGGCTCCAGGCGGCAGGCTATTTGAAAGGCGGCATTGACGGCGTATACGGTGAAGATACCACCAATGCCGTGCGGGCCTTCCAGAAAGCAAAGGGCATTCCCGTTTCCGGTGCCATTGATGAAATGACCTACAGCGCCCTTAGAAATGTGGATGCATCCTCAGCGCCTTCTGCTTCCTATGAAGAAAGCGGAGAAGGGGAGAGCTCTTCTGCAGGCAGCAGTTCCCTCTACAGCATCGGCGACAGCGGCAGCGACGTTTCATCGATCCAGCGGAAATTAAAGAAAATGGGTTACCTTGACGGTGCGGTGGACGGCATTTACGGCGGAGATACCGCTTCTGCCGTGAAAGCCTTCCAAAGCGACGAAGGCCTTTCCGCCACCGGCATGGTGAATGGCGATACCCTTTCCCGCATTACCTCCGAATATGCGGCCCAGAGCGGGGAAACTGTACTTTCCCCTGGAGACTCGGGAAAGAAAGTTATCCGGCTCCAGAACAAACTCCTCCTTCACGGATATAACCCCGGCAGCGTAGACGGCATTTACGGTGAAGGAACTGCCGAAGCAGTACGGCAGCTCCAGTCGGAGGAAAATCTGGTCAGAACAGGCATTGCCGACGGCGACGTATGGGACCGTCTCGACAATGCCCCCCGTTTCACAGGGAATTACAAAAAGGTCTTCCACATGGAAGCCACTGCTTACACCCCTAACGACGGTGACGGCAGAGGCCGCACAGCCATGGGCGGATATGCAGGCAAAGGCCATGCCGCTGTGGATCCCAACATCATTCCCCTGGGAAGCGAAGTTTACATTGAAGGCTACGGCTATGCCATCTGCGATGACATTGGCGGCGCCATCCATGGAAACATTATCGACGTAGGCGTGGACAACTATGACCAGGCCTATAAGTGGGGCATGAAACCAAAGGTAAACGTATACCTGATACGATAAGAAAAAGACCGGGCTTCCGGTCTTTTTTGATGGATAATTCGTATGTAGGCTATCAACTGGCGCTTTTGGGGAAAATGGTCAATGAATGCAGGCGGCTCTGCCGACAATATCAATAAAGCCCTCTATAACCGGCATTATTTGGAGCCAGCTGACGCAGCGTCAGTCAGGTAGTCCTTTTGAGGCCTGGATGGCCCACACAAAAATAGCCTGATGATGTCAATGCCGGTCTTTAGGGCCCCGTTTACATCATCAGGCTATTTTTGTACAATAAGTTAGGCCTTAAAAGACCTGCTGTACCGGTCAGCGTCGTCAATCCTCCCAATGCATCGAATGTTCCAAAAACGAGACTCCAGATGAAATTCAGCCCACCATGGGGGCGGGAAAGCAATCCCGTAACGCAGGCTCCTTTCTCAGAAAGGAGCTGGGCGAAGCCCTGAGGAACACCGAAAATAAGCAAAGACCTGACGCTGTTCCTCCGTCGCCTGACGGCGCCACCCGCTGGCCGGGCTTTAAGGTGTTCGCTTTGTGTACAGGCTATGCTCACATATTAGCCCGGCTCAGAAGTGTTGCTGACTTCTGCCTATGGAAGGGGGCTAAAAACTGCCGCGAAGCGGCCACCACAACCCTCGGGCCGCAGGTCCGTCAAACCTGAGAACCTTCGGGGCGAAAGCCCCGTCAAACTTCAGAACCCTCAGCGCCGAAAGCGCTGTCAAAGAGGCAATACCACAACTCTCAGCGGCCAAGCCGCTGTCACTAAGACACTACGAAAAGCCTGAAGGAGACTGGCCAGGTAGATCAAGGGCGCGCCAAACTACTTTTTCCTTTCATCTGCCGCGTCATAACGACGGTCTCTTTCAGGCTATTCGGTTAAACTCAGTGACAAACCATATTTTCCAAAGCTCCCAACCCATGGCGGAAGGGACTTCAGAACGCATCGAACGGACTCACATCCGGAGCTCTTATGGATTCATCTATGCGAGATGGCTTGCAGTATCGGCAGAAACCGGGTATTTTTTGGCGGCCGCTCCCCGGACCTTTCCTCCACTCTCATCTAATCCATATTATACAGGAATAGATAGAAAAAGAGAATAGAGAAATGATATAATGCATTGCCAATTATAAAACATAAGTGCTGATTATGAATTGAAGAAATGATTCAAGATAAACATCAACGATGCAATTTCATTCCGTCAGGGCAAAACTGGTTTCTATGAGAGCCATGACCTTCTCATCGGACACCGTTTCATCAAGCACCACGGAAATCCAGGTCCTGTGATTCATATGATAGGCGGGGTAAATACCGGGCATCTGAAAGAGACGTTCATCCTCCTTCGGGTCGATTTTCAGATTGATAATGTCCACCATATCCTCACTGGCGCTTTTATCTACCACACCCCTTTTCACATTCATAATCAGGGCAAACCACTTCCGATTACCCCCATGGCGGAAGGTTCCGTAAGACCGGTAACGAGCCATTTTAGAAAAGGGATAATCCGGCGCCACATGAAATTTGTCCTCCATGAAATCGGTGAGCCGGTTCGCCTGGTCCGACGTAAAAAGTACATCCATGCAGCAGGCGCCGGCGATTTCCAAAAGCAGATTCCTATAAGCCTCACGCACCATGTTCACATAGGCCCCGTTCGCCTCCCGCCGCCGAAGCTGGTCATACTCCTCTCCCGTCATCTGATCCACCACATGGCTCGACACAGCGCCGCTTTCCGATACCCTGAGCACCGCCTTGAAATCGCCGTCCATGAAATCCTTTTCCAGCATGAAATCCTGTCCCAACTGGCGAAACCCATAATCCGCCATCCGCTCCGGCAGCCACCGCTTCCTCGCAAACACAGCCTGCTCTATTTCCATCATCATCATCTCCGCATAAAAGAATTCTATTTGTATTCTATTCCATCCGGCAGTATATAGATAGGGGAGTATGGAAATACATTAAAAATGTCCTTGACAATAGGGCCCCTTATAGTGTATCCTTATACAAGTCAGCTATGTGGAGTGATACTCAAGTGGCTGAAGAGGACGGTTTGCTAAATCGTTAGACCGGTTTACCGGTGCGGGAGTTCGAATCTCCCTCACTCCGCCATTGAAAACGTCGATTTTATCGGCGTTTTTTTATTGCCTGTTTTTTGATTTCAAAGCTCCTAAAACCCTTAAAAATGATTGAAATTGACCGTCTGTTACAAAAACTGTTACTCACTGTGCAAATTTTTCCATTAAAAGTGCAGGAAAATGGTCATTTCCGTATTCAAAGGCAAAATTATTATTTTTTACACATCCATATGAAGGTAACGTCTTGCTGAGTTAGCCCATGACTCCTCCTTGTGCGAAAATACACTTGAAAAGTATTTTTATAGTTTTTTCATGGAGGTCATAGAAATGGGTGCTGAAAACGATAACAGTAAGAAAATCTTTTCCCCTAGAGAAGTCGCAGATATTGTATTTGGAGGAAAGGTTTCCTATAGCTTTGTACTGTACATGGCTCAGACCGGAAAGATTCCCTTTCATCGTGTCGGCAAGAGATACTTCATTTGGCACAACGAACTGGAAAAGTGGATTGATGCCAATGGAAAAGATACTGAGAAATGGAGGCAGGAAATTTAATGGAGTACGAAATTCTTTCAGGAAGTGCTTTCCAACGGAAGGAAGTCAAGGACAGGCATAAATGGGTGCTTCAGGTGCGAATTCGGATCCCAGGAAGGGTAGTTGTCACTAAGAACAAAACTGTACATGCAGTGTCCAAATCTGAAGCGCAGAAGAAGTTATTCAAGTGGCTATGGATATTCAGAAGGCTGAGGAGTTCAAAACTTCCAAGTTCTTCTGCAAGACCAACTTCGATA
>NZ_UPZP01000095.1 GCF_900538805.1 uncultured Dialister sp. | reverse complement strand
CTAAGGGGCGAATCTTTTCTTCTTCCAAAAGGAGCCCTTGCATTTATGAGACCGTTCATGTATAATATGTCATACATGGCCGGTTAGTCAAACGGTTAAGACGCTGCGTTCTCAGCGCAGAGAGTATGGGTTCGAATCCCATACCGGTCACCATAGCAAAAGGAGCACCTTGGGTGCTCCTTTTTTTGCATACCATTTACCAGAAACAAGAAACTATCAAATAAGTTATGTCTGTATAAATGACTCTTCCGTTCCGTTCCTCTTCAGAAAACATACTGCACCAGAAACATGTAAAACACCGTGCCCCCTGCCATGGAAAGAAGCATCTGACGCTTCCACAGATGAAGGATGGTGGTGAGTCCCATGCCCAGGGCCTCCGGAATACCGTGGCTGCCGGTAAGGATGGACACATCCTTCAGACAGTACACCACCAGCAGAGCAAAGACCGCGGAGGGCAGCGCCTTTCCCAGGTATTTCACATAGGACGGAAGACGGCTTCCCGGCTTGAAAATGAGGAAAGACAGGAAACGGGTGATCATGGTGCCTAAAGCGCAGAGAGCAATAGTGGCAATCTGCTGCCACAAAGGCATGGAAGTCATAAAAATCCCCCCGCTTTCTCAATGGGCTTCCTGAAAACAGTAAGCACCAGAAGCATACCCGCCATGGCAGGAATGATAAAAGAATCCTCCCCGAAGAAACAGAGGGAAGCCGCCGAAACGAAAAGCCCGATGAGGGCGGTGTAATGCTTTCCTTCCTTCATCCACTGCTCCAGAAAAACCACAAGGAACATGGTGGTCATGACGAAGGAAAGCCCCTTCGTATCAAAAGAAACAAGGGAGCCCAGAAGGCCGCCGATAAAAGCTCCGGAAACCCAGTAAAAATAATCAAGGAAGGACACCCAGAAATAATACCAGCCCCGGTCCACATCGTAGGGAATGGTGGAAGAATAGTTCAGCGCAAAAGTTTCATCACACATCCAGAAAATAAGAAAAGGCTTCTTCCAGCCGGTGCCCCTGTACCTTTCCAGCATGGCCAGACCGTAAAACAAATGGCGCGCCTGCACCGTAAGAGCCACCACCAGCGCCTGCCAGGGTGCAAAGGGAGAAAGCAGCATGGACACCGTCACAAACTCCAGGGAACCGCCAAAGATAAACATGGCCATCAGGGTAGGATACAAGAAGGAAAAGCCCAGGGTATACATATAAAAGCCATAGGCAAAGGCAATAAACCAGAAGCCCGCAAATATGGGAATGGTCGTAGGAAACGCCTCATGCAGCGCTTTCCAGGCCGGTGATGACTGGGAACGCATAAATCCACCTCACATACAATAAAAGGTACCTGTTCCATGGGCAGGTACCTTTTATTGTATGGAAAAGGAAATGGGAATGCAAGGGACCCCTTTGGCGGCCGGTGGCAAAGGGAAAGGGTTCAAAAGGTTCAGAGGGTTCAAAGGGTGGTAGTGGCGGCTTACGCCGCAAAATAAAAGGGGGCGCGCCTGACGGCGCAGGTTGTGTAGAAGGGTTATGTTCGCTTCGTTCAAGGGGCGACAGCGGCTTTGCCGCTGAGGGTTGTGGTATCGCCCTGCGGGCGATGAGCATGAAGTCAGCGTTACGTACTTACCTTCCCGCTGGACACCGTCATCCTGAGCGCAAGCGAAGGATCTCGGTAAGAATCGTAAGTAACAAAAATGTCAGTAAATACCGGTCGGCGGGAAGGAGCCCATCACGGTTATCCCCTTTTGACGCCTCCGGCAGCTCTTAAAAATGGCGCCCTTTTATCAAAGGCGCCATTTTTATTTACCATTTATCATTTACAATTCTCATTTTCCCTACCCCAGACGGAAGGTATCCTTTGTGGTGTAGTCCGGCGGCAGGAAGGGGGATATGTGGCCTGCGGACGCGCTGGCTGCGGCTTCGGTGAAGGCTTCGAAGATAGCCATGTCCAGCCCGTCGTAGGTATAGGAGTATTCCGGATGCCACTGTACGGCCCAGAGGAATTTCTTTTCCGGTGCGTAAGCTGCTTCCACCAGACCGTCTTCCGATACAGCCATGGGCTTCAGAGGCTCCGCCAGTTCCTTCACTGCCTGATGGTGAAGGGAGTTGACACCAAGGAAGGATACGCCCAGCCTGTCGTAGAGAGGACTGCCGGAGAGGATGCTGTTGAAATGGGCCACCCAGTCGTAGGCAAAGTCCATGACATGGTTCGGTGCGTGGAGGGTGGGACATTCAGCAGTAATGTCCTGGTACAGGGTGCCTCCCAGGAGGGCATTCATCAGTTCCAGACCCCGGCAGATGCCAAGGGCTGGCACATCGTGGTCCCAGCAGTAACGGAACACCATGGTTTCCAGTTCATCCCGGGCGCTGCATACAGGCCCGCACACCGGTCTTGTTTCTTCACCGTAGAGGGAAGGCGAAATATCCTGGCCGCCGGTGAAGAGGAAACCATCAAAGTCCCCTGCGATTTCCCCAAATTCCTCTTCCGTCAGATGGAGAGGAAGAATGACGGGGATACCGCCGGCTTCTTTAACGGAATCCATATATCCCGGCAGCATCCAGATGCTTTCCTTTTCTTCGTCCCACAGTGGCATAACCCCGATCTTTGGCTTTCGCATCATCAACACCTCCTGTAATGGCAGGAACTTTCCTGCCTGATGTATGAGAAATCAATGAAATCCCTGATAAACAAAAAGATGCTGCCCCTTGGCAGCATCTTCGCTGAAAGCAAAAAGGCACTGATTTTTATCAGCGCCTTTGCCTTTTTGAAATTCTATGACTATAGTATAGCGGAAAACTTATTAAAAGGCAAGGAGACGGCGTTAGAAAAATTTTATAACTATTTCAAGAAAATAAGTATACACTCTACTCATCCGCCGGCCGGGCAAAGAGAACGAGCAGTGCGATTTCCAGGACCCCTACCAGGAGAAGTCCGAAGGATGTGCCTACCCATTCGATAATGGCGCTTACCAGGAGGGAGCCGAAGGGGGCACTTCCGAGAAATACGAAGGTATAGAGCCCCATGATGCGGCCCAGGAATTCACGGGGCGAAGCCATCTGGATGACTGTGTTGCAATTCACAATAAAAGCAATGACGAAGAAACCCAGAAGACCGAAAAGGATGAGGGCCGGGATAAACCAGGAAACGTAGCTCACTGCCATGAGGAGGAGGCCGCAGAGAATGGCCGCCCGGAATATCATGCGGTTGGACAGATGCCTGCTGGTGGCGCCGGACAGAAGGCCGCTCACCATGGAACCGGCGCCGGCAGCAAAAAGAATGGAGCCAAAGCCATCAATGCCCTGATGGAGCACCCGGTCTGCAAAAAGGGGGCCATAGGTCCCCATATTCAGGATCAGCCCGCTCACAATGCCGGCGGCAATGAGGTTCTTGTAAATGACGGGATTATTCTTTGCATGTTCCAGCCCTTCCTTGATTTCAAGGAGCGGATGCCGTTTTTCGGTCTTCGTGATGACCGAATTCACATTCATGCGGCTGTAGGCAAAAATAATAGGAACCAGGGACAGGGCATTCATGAAAAAAATGGTGCTGTAGGAAAGATATTTCAAAAGGAAAGCCGCCAGAAGAGGACCCACCATACGGGTGATGTTGAAATTGGCGGAGTTCAGGCTGATGGCGCTGTGCAGCGCTTTCTTCCCCACCAGCTCCGGCATAAAGGCCATGCGGGCGGGCATATCAAAACTGTCGATGGTACCAATGAAAAAGGCAAAGAAAAGAATCCAGCCGTAGGTTTCATGGCCCGTATACAGAAGAAGGCCCAGAAGGGATGCCTGAATCAGATAGAAAAACTGGGTTCCCATAAGGATTTTCCGTTTATTGTGCTTGTCAATCCAGAGTCCCGTAAAAAGGGTGAAAAAAAGACTGGGCGCAAACTGGCACGCCGCCAAGAGGCCCAGCAGGAATGCGGAGTCCGTCATGGTGTACACCAGCCACTGCTGGGCGGTGAGCTGGAGCCAGAAACCGATAAGTGCAATCCACTGGGTGGTCCAGAATATACGATAATCTTTGACCTGCAGCGCAGGAAATACAGAAAGAAGATGCATAGAGTCTCCATGTTATTGATAGAAATATTTTTATATTTGCATACAGATTATACCACACAAAAAATGCTTTCTCCACAGGGAGAAAGCATTCATATCCGAAAAACGGGTTCAAAGGGTTCAGAAGGTTCAAAGGGTTCAGAGGGTGTGGTATCGCCTTCGGCGATAAGTATGAAGTCAGCGTTACGGGATTAGCTTCCATGTCTCCATTGCTGCATGATGAAGTGCCGAAGCCCCCCTGAGAGTGAGCGAACGCAGTCTTCAGCCCGTGCGGCAGCGCCAGGCTGCCCCCATCCACGCCGAAAGGCGTGGCCCCTTGGGGAATACCGCCCAGCGCCGAACTATCCCACTATTTCATTTTCGACGCCTTTTCCAGTGCCTCTTCTCCGGCAGCTATGACTTCTTCCGTTGAAATTTCCGAAATGGGGGTGTAGTTTCCGGAGGCTATGGTTTTATTCACATGTTCCGGTCCCATGGGCATATCGAAGGAGGAGATGGCTCTGGAGCAGGGACCCAGGGGATGGTGGAATTTGGCGTTGCTTGGGCCGAACATGGCGATGGTAGGTACGCCTCGGCTGTCGAATACGTACATGGGGCCGCTGTCATTGGTGAAGGCCAAAGCGCACCGTCCGGCGGCCGCCATGAATTCGCCCATGGAGAGTTTTCCTGCAGCCAGGATATACCGCTTCGATTTCATGGCCCCCAACGCTTTTTCAATGAGTGGGATTTCTGACGGCACGCCGAAGAAAACGGGAATCAGGCCCTTTTCAGCAAAATGGTCCGCCACCTGTCCGTATTTTTCTGCAGGCCAGTTCTTTTCTGCCGTGGAGCTTCCTACGGAAAGGCCCACCAGCCTGTCTTTCGGTGAAACACCCTGGGATTTATAAAATGCATCTGCCTTCTTTTCCCATTCCGGAGAAGTAAAAGTACGCATGCCGCTGTGACGAAGGTCTTTTACCCCCAGCCGTTCCAGCACTTTCAGGTACTTGTCCACGGCGTGGGAATTGTAGGTTTCAATGGTCATGGGCCAGTCCATGAAGAAGGAGTCAAGCCGGGTGCCCTCTTCCCCGCCCCAGTGCTTCGGCCCCATGGCAAGGGCCAGAAGGGTGCTTCTGGTGGTGCCGTGGAGGGTGAGGAGGATGTCGGGATGAAGTTTTCCGATTTTCTTCCCCAGTTTCCAGGTAGCGGCCATGCCCTTTTCTTTTCCGTGACGGTCAAAGGGAATGATTTCATCTACGTTGGGATTATATTTCACGGACTCCTGGAAACGGGCGTCCATGACAAGAAGGATTTTTGACCCCTTCGCTTCCCGCCGGAGCACTTCCAGAAAGGGGGAAATGGAAACCATGTCACCGAAGTAGAGCATGTAGATGAGGACGATGGTTTTATTTTTGAAATCCACGTGGTAATTTTTTTCTTCCATGGCTTATTCCCTGCGAATCTTATGAATGAGACCGGTGGTGGAGTATCCGTCCACGAAGGGAAGGATTTTCACAACGCCAGCATACTGCCTGCCTGCCACTTCTTCCACCTGGTAGTCGCCGCCTTTGACCAGGATGTCCGGCTTCAGATGACGCAGCAGTTCTTCCGGCGTATCTTCGCCAAAGATGACCACTTCGTCCACGCTCCGAAGGGAGGCCAGCATGAAGCTCCTGTCTTCTTCGCTGTTCACCGGACGCTCCGGTCCTTTCAGTTTTTTGACAGATTCGTCACTGTTAAGGCCTACAATGAGGTGGTCCCCCAGGGACGCTGCCTGCTGCAGGTAGGTCACATGGCCCCGGTGAAGGATGTCAAAGCAGCCGTTGGTGAAAACCACCTTTTCTCCCCTTTCCTTCCAGAGGCGCACTTTGTCCTCCGCCTCTTTCCAGGTCAGGGGGCGGTAGGAAAGGCGCACTTCCCCTTTCCTGTTCCATGCTTCCATGAGTTCTGCCCTTTTCACCTGGTAGGTGCCTACTTTGGAAACCGCAATGCCTGCGGCCTTATTGGCCAGTTCCAGAATGGTATCCATAGGAAGGCCGGCGGCCACGGCGGAGGCGGTGACAGCCATCACCGTGTCGCCGGCGCCGGATACGTCGAATACGTCCTGGGCGGCAGAAGCCCGGTGGATGGCGCCCTTTTCGCTGATACAGGTAATCCCCTTTTCAGAGCGGGTGACAAAAAGATGGGTCAAATGATACCTTTCCCGTACTTCCTTCCCCGCCTTTTCCACTGCTTCGTCTTCATTGGGGATTTCCCTTCCCAGGCAGTCGGACAGCTCCTTCAGGTTCGGCGTAATGCCAAAGGCACCGTCATACTTGGTCCAGTCGGAACCCTTGGGGTCCACCAGCACCGGCACCTTGTATTTTTGGGAAAGGGAAATGACGCTCTTTGAAAGTTCATTGGTAATCATGCCTTTGCCGTAGTCGGAAAGGACGATGCTCCGAAGCCCCTCCCTCAGGAGATTTTCCAGCCAGTCCAGCACGAAGCGGCATTCCTCAGGGGATGGATTCTTTTTCTCTTCGTAGTCAAGGCGCATCATCTGCTGCCGGGCCCCCAGAATCCGTATCTTGGCGGTGGTGTGGTAATGCTCGGCACAGATGATGCCGGACATGTCGATGCCCGCCTGTTCCATGAGGGAAGAAAGTACTGCCCCGTCGCTGTCATTGCCCTTCATGCCGCAGGCATAAACCTGGCAGGAAAGGGCCGCCAGGTTGGCGGCGGTGTTGGCCGCACCGCCGGGCACTTCCCGCTGGGATTCCACCAGGTTTACCGGCACCGGTGCTTCCGGGGAAATCCTATTCACCCGGCCTGTAATATAGCGGTCAGTCATCATATCGCCGATAACTGCCACCTTCATATGGGTTATTTCTTTTTCTAAAAAACGTACTCCGTCCTGCTGCATAGGTACTCCTGCTATCTCACCATAGCCGATTTCTTCAGGATTTCATCATTGATCCTGCGGCCTGTCTTTGTGACAGCCAGGCCGGCGCGGCTAGTTTCTTTTAATTCTACGGGGAGGCGGCGTCCCACGTCTCCCATGGCCTCGATAACCTCATCGGGAGGGATGACACTTTCGATGCCGTTCATGGCCATTTCCACCGCCAGAAGGGCATGGACTGCGTGGAAGGCATTCCGCTTCACGCAGGGCACCTCCACCAGTCCCCCTACGGGGTCGCACACCAGGCCCAGGATATTTTTCAGGGCCAGGGCAAAGGCATTGCCTATCTGTTTGGTGGAGCCTTTAAGAAGGTCCACTGCTGCGGCAGCGGCCATGCCGCAGGCTGCGCCGCATTCCGCCTGGCAGCCTCCTACGGCGCCGGCGATGGATGCCTTTTCTGCAATAACCCGGCCAATGGCGCCTGCCGTAAAGAGAGCGCAGGTCATGTCATACATGGAAGCATTCGTTTCCTCTGCCACCGCTGAAAGCACGGCGGGAAGAATGCCGCAGGAGCCAGCCGTAGGGCAGGCCACGATGCGGTACATTTTCGCATTGGCCTCTGCCGTGGCAATGGCATAGGAAGCGGCCCGCTGGCATACGGGAGAAAGGAAGCGCATATGGCCGGTGAAAAGGCGGTTGGCATCGCCGCCCACCAGTCCGCTGGCCGATTTGGCGGTGTCGGAAAGCCCTTTCTGGATGGATTCCCGGAAAATGGGAATGGTATATTTCATGCGGGCCCAGATTTCCTCATAGCTTTTCCCGCTTTCCTCCGCTTCCACGCGGCAGGCAATAATGCCGGGAGAGCATTTTTCCACGTCTGCCACGGCAAACAGTTCTTTCATTGAATGGTATTCCATAAAGCCCTCCTCAAATAATATCCAAAGCCATGACGTAGGTAATATTTTCGTTGCAATTCTTCACCTTTTCCGCCACTGCAGGCGGTACGGGCTGGTCGGTGTGGATAATCATCACCGCTTCCCGTCCCTTGCCCTTGCGGAAGAGGCGCATGGTGGAAATATTAATCTGCTCCTTAGCCAGTTCTTCACAGACTTTGGCCACCACGCCGGGCTTATCGTTATGACGGGTAAGGAGGGTGTATTCTTCCCCGGTAATTTCCACGTCGTAGCCGTCAATGCTGGTGATCATGATGCGCCCGCCGCCAAGGGATCGTCCTACTACCACCACATGGGCGCCATGGATGCCGTAGGCTTCAATCCTGGCCACATTGGGATGACCCATATCTTCTTCCGAAAGATAGAAGGAAATATCGATTCCCTTCTCCTTTGCTATGTTCAGGGCATCGCGGATGGTGCCGCTGTCCGGGGCATAGCCCATGAGACCGGCCGCAAGGGCCCGGTCGGTGCCATGGCCTTTGCCTGTTTTGGCAAAGGAACCGTAAAGCGTAATCCTGGCTTCCTTCACCGGCTCCCCAAGAATGGCCCTGGCGGTCTGGCCGATTCTGGCCGCCCCGGCGGTGTGGGAGCTGGAAGGCCCTACCATCACCGGTCCAATGATATCAAAGATTCCCATTGTATCCCACCTTTCAAAATCATCGAAACTTTTATAA
>NZ_UPZP01000094.1 GCF_900538805.1 uncultured Dialister sp. | reverse complement strand
GGAAATGCACCCCTTCTGCCTACGGCACCTCCCCCGGAGGGGGAGGTTTGCTCTCCGCTTCTCTTAGTGCTAACTTAAGTCACTCTTTGCTTAGCGCCGCTAAAACTTCCCCCTCCGGGGTGCACAGCGAACACATTTTGTAGGAGCGCCAGCGACGCACAAAATGTAGTGAGTCGTTTCACCTTTAGGTGGAAGTACCGCCGCAGGCGGGGATAGGGGTGCATTTTCAACGGGCCCGGCCCGGTTGTATGGTTTTTCTGCCGCCGACAGGCGGCATTTATACTGGCGCCTCTCGGCGCCCACCTTCATTTACCATTTACTATTTACCATTTACCATTTCCTCATCTTCCCGCTGAGCGACATTCTATACTGAGCTGGTAAGCTGGCAAGTGTCATTAGCGATGTTTACCGATAGTACACCCCTTCGCCACTATGTGGCCCTCTTCGCCCCGTTGGGAAACATGTCACTGGATTCTCAGGTCGCTACGCTCCCCTACGAATCCAGTTCCTTTGCCACCTCAAGGGGACGCAAGAGATAGCAGACAGCCCCCATTCCCCTATCCCACTGTCCCCCTATCCCACTGTCCCCCTATCCCACCAGTCCACTAGCTCACTAGCTCACTGTCCCACTGTCCCACTGTCCCACTGTCCCACTATCCCACCAGCTCACCAGCTCACTATCTCTATACATCCCTATAGAAAAATTCCATAGGTTTTCTTCCCTCCCATCCATTTCTCCAAATTCTTCCCTTTTCAATGAATATCGGCATTTTTCGAAATTTCCTGCCGGCGAACGGAGGATGAGAGGGTTCTTAAGGACCAAATTTGTCTATTCCTTTTTCGGCCCACTTGGTGTATGATTATGTCCGGTACAATATATTGTGCCTCTATTTGTATGTCTGAACTATATTTAGTAGAATGCATGATTTCATCTACTATTCACATTATCGAGCAGAAAACTTAACTATCATTGAACAGGGGAGTGTCTCACATGGAAAACAGGGATCATATGGATGTTATTCACGTAAAAACGAACGTCATAAAGCGTAACGGGCAGGAAGTGTCTTTTGATATTTCCAAAATCATCAACGCCATTGGCAAGGCGAATAAGGAAGTGGAGTCCATCCACCAGATGAATGAATTCCAGATCCGCGCCGTGGCGGATAACATCGCCCGGAAGATTGCTTCCTACCCCCATGCGGTGAACGTGGAGGATATCCAGGACATGGTGGAAACGGGCATCATGGAAATGCGGGGCTATGAAGTGGCCCAGAAGTATGTGCGTTACCGCTACAAGAGGGAGATTTCCCGCAAGAGCAATACCACCGACGACGGCATTCTGTCCCTCATCGACCTGTCCAATGAAGAAGTGAAGCAGGAAAATTCCAACAAGAATCCTGTCATCAATTCCACACAGCGTGACTACATGGCCGGCGAGGTGTCCAAGGACCTCACCAAGAGGCTGCTGCTGCCGGAGGAAATCGTGAAGGCCCATGAAGAAGGCATCATCCATTTCCACGACGCCGACTATTTCGCCCAGAGGGAACACAACTGCGACCTCATCAACCTGGAAGACATGCTGCAGAACGGCACCGTCATCAGCCAGACCCTCATTGAAAAGCCCCATTCCTTCTTCACCGCCTGCAACGTGACCACCCAGATCGTGGCCCAGGTGGCATCCAACCAGTACGGCGGCCAGTCCTTCACCCTGGCCCATCTGGCTCCCTTCGTGGACATCAGCCGCAAGAAAATCACGAAAGAAGTGATTGAAGAAAGAAAAGAAACCGGCGAATCCATGGACGAATCCATCATCGAAAAGATTGTGGAACGGCGGCTGAAGGAAGAAATCAAATCCGGCATCCAGACCATCCAGTACCAGCTCATCACCCTCATGACCTGTAACGGACAGGCCCCCTTCGTCACCATGTTCATGTACCTGGACGAAGTGCCCGACGGACAGACCCGGAAAGACCTGGCCATGATTATCGAAGAAGTGCTCCGCCAGAGAATGCAGGGCGTGAAGAATGAAAAGGGCGTATGGATTACCCCGGCCTTCCCGAAGCTCATTTACGTGCTGGACGAAGACAACATCCACGACGATTCCCCCTACTATTATCTCACCAAGCTGGCTGCGGAATGCACCGCCAAGAGAATGGTACCGGACTACATTTCCGCCAAAATCATGAAGAGCCTGAAGAACGGCGACGTATACCCCTGCATGGGCTGCCGCAGCTTCCTCACCCCCGACACCGAAGGCCTTGGACCCCACGGCGAGCATAAATACTACGGCCGTTTCAACCAGGGCGTAGTCACCATCAACCTGGTGGACGTGGCCTGCTCCTCCGACGGCGACATGGACCGCTTCTGGAAAATCCTGGAAGACCGCCTGGAACTCTGCCACCGGGCCCTCCGCTGCCGCCACGAACGGCTTCTGGGCACCGTGTCCGACGTAGCCCCCATCCTCTGGCAGTACGGCGCCCTGGCAAGACTTAAAAAAGGCGAAACCATCGACAAACTCCTCTTCAACAACTACAGCACCATTTCCCTGGGCTACGCAGGCCTCTATGAAATGTGCGTCCGCATGCTGGGCGTTTCCCACACCACCGAAGAAGGCAGGAAATTTGCCCTGGCGGTCATGCAGAAACTGAACGACAAATGCGCCGAATGGAGAAAGGCTGAAAATATTTCCTACTCCGTCTACGGCACCCCCATGGAATCCACCACCTACAAATTTGCCAAATGTCTGCAGAAACGGTTCGGCATCATCCCCGGTGTCACCGACAAGAACTACATCACCAACAGCTACCACGTGCACGTGGCAGAAAAGATTGACGCCTTCCATAAACTGAAATTCGAATCGGACTTCCAGAAACTTTCCCCCGGCGGCGCCATTTCCTACATCGAAGTGCCGAACATGCAGACCAACATTCCCGCTGTCCTCACGGTGATGAAGTACATCTATGAAAATATCATGTACGCCGAACTGAACACCAAGAGCGACTACTGCATGGTCTGCGGCTACGACGGAGAAATCAAAATCGTGGAAGACGAAAACGGCAAGCTCGTCTGGGAATGCCCCAACTGCGGCAACCGGGACCAGCACAAGATGAGCGTGGCCAGAAGAACCTGCGGCTACATCGGCACCCAGTTCTGGAACCAGGGCCGTACCCAGGAAATCAAGGACCGCGTGCTGCATCTTTGATAGAAAGGGCCGCTTCGCGGCCCGGGTTCAAAAGGTTCAGAAGGTTCTGCCTGCCTTCGGCAGGCGGGTTCAAAGGGTGTGGTATCGCCGCGTCGCGGCGATAAGTATAAATGCCGCCTCGCGGCGGCATATAAAAAGCGTCCGCCAGGACGCCACCTTCCCCTTTGAACCTTTTGAACCTTCTGAACCCTTTGAACCTGTTAAACCTTCAGCCCAAAAGGGTTCTGAATCCGGAGGCGCTCCGCGCCTCCTTTTTACTTACACATAAGCAAGGAGTCCATCCATGAAATACGCCAATTTTAAAGAATACGACATAGCCAACGGTCCGGGCATCCGGTTCTCCCTCTTCGTTTCCGGCTGCACCCACCACTGCAAAGGCTGCTTCAACCCGGAAACCTGGGATTTTAACTACGGCAAACCCTTCACCAAGGAAGTAGAAGACTACATCATCAAAGAAACGGGCCATGAATTCTACGAAGGCCTCACCCTCCTGGGCGGCGAACCCATGGAACCGGTGAACCAGAAAGGCCTGCTGCCCCTGGTGAAACGGTTCAAGGAACTTTACCCCCACAAAACCATCTGGTGCTTCACCGGCTACCTCTACGACCGGGACCTCCTGGGCCACTTCGCCAAGGTCATGCCGGAAACCATGGAACTCCTGAAACGGATCGACGTACTGGTGGACGGCGAATTCATGCTGGACAAAAAGGACGTAACCCTCCTCTTCAAGGGCTCCTCCAACCAACGCACCATCGACGTGCAGAAAAGTTTGAAGAGCGGCAAAATCGTCACCTGGGACCCCGGTGACACCAGCATGTCCCCGAATTCAAAGATTTAAGGGCCGAAGGGCCGCCAAAGGCGGCCCGGGTTCAGAAGGTTCAAAGGGTTCTGCCCGCCTTCAGCGGGCGGGTTCAGAGGGTTGTGGTGCGGCGCCTTTCGGCGCCGTTTTTTTTATTGGGAATGTGGCACACTGCCCAGCGCCCATAGTGCCCCCAGCGAAGCTGGGGTGGCAAGGGAACACGATTCGTAGGGGAGCGCTAGCGACCTGAGAATCGTGTGACACGCTTCCCAGCGGGGCAAAGGTGGTGGCGCAGCCACCAAAGGGGGGAACCGCCGGAATGGCACAAGGCGCATTTGACGCATAGGTTTTCCAACTCAATTTCTTGTTTTCCCTTGAGGGAAAGTGCTGCGAAGCAGCAAAAGGGTGTACGGGGCATAGCACCGCCATGACACTCTATCGCATAACTGACCGCCAATCGGCGGCCTCTTCCGCAATGCATTTCATGTCCCTGCTCCTCCCCTGCTGAATTAGCCACCTGCGGTGGCCACCCCCATTCAGGGGACAGAATAGACCTCTCTACGCTTACCCGTAGAATCATGTGGCACGCTGCCCAGCACCCATGGTGCCCCCTTTTAGGGGGGGAAGGTGGTGGCGCCAGCCACCAAGGGGGGTGCCGCCGGAAAGGTACAGGGCCCATTGACTCATTGCCACGACGCCCCTCTTCCAATCTACCTTCTATCTTCTATCTTCTATCGTCTAACCTCCCCTCTCCCATACAAAAAACGCCCCTCATCAATGAGAGGCGTTTTCTTATTGTCCGTGGTAGGCAGCCCTGCGAAGGAGGAGGGTTTTCATTTCATCAATGTCTTCGGTTTCGGTGCAGTCTACCCGGGCGGAGCGGAGGAAGAGGGTGCAGGGGTAGCCGCCGATGCTGCAGATTTCGTGGATTTTCCTTGAGAGTATACCCAGTTCTTTTTCCGTGATGCCCTCTTCTTCCATGTTCTGGAGAATGAGGAAGCGGTTCACGCTCATACGGCCTATGACGGTCCTCACACCGAAGCTGGCCCTGATTTCTTTGACAATCCGGCGGACCAGTTCTCTCCGGCTGTCTTTGCCATAGGCTTTCCCGAAGTCTTCTATGGCCGGGATGTCCAGAAGGATGCCTTCGTACTTCATGCCGGTACTCTGGAAGGCGTCGGCATAGTGCTCCGCTTCGATGACGATGCCCCGATAGCTCAGGACACCGCTTTCTTCATTGGTGAAGCTGCGGAGGCTGTCCTTTTCTTTCATGGCCGTTTCATCGTTCAGATCCACGAACCAGCCCAGAAGGCCAATGATTTCATTGCCTTCGTACACCGGCACCTTGGTGGCCCGGATGGCATGGAGCTTGCCCCGGGCGATGCATTTGCCCTGGGCATTATAGGAAACCTGCCCTTTCTGCAGCACCTTTTCTTCCTCTTCTTTATAGGTGCTGTCCCCCAGGTGCCATCCCATGTCTTCGTCCGTCTTTCCAAGGATGTCCCCTTCACTGGCAAAGCCGTAGTAGCGGAGGAAGGCGTCGCTGGCGCCCAGGAATCTTCGATTTTTGTCTTTCCAGAAGAACTTGAAATCCGATTTCCGCCGAAGGGCACGGGCAAAGTTCCGGTCTCTCTCTTCCTTCGTTTCCTTTTTGCATCCGCCCGGGAGGGAAGCTGCATAGAGACGGAGGAATTCTGCTCTTTCTACCGGCGCCAGCGGTGTGAGGGCTGTGTCCTTGGCGCCCAGGAAAATGTGATTTTCCTCTTCCTTACCCATGACCATGGCTATCACTTCTTTCCACCGGTACTGGCCATGGCTGTCCTTGATGCGGAAATGGGAGGCCGACAGCCGGTGTATGGAAGCGGCCGCTATTTTCTGGATATTTTCAGGACGGGTGAATTGAATGAATTTTTTCCGGTCATCGGGGTGCACATAGTCTGCCAGATGGTGCCACTGGGCAGGCGTGAGGGCAGAGCCCGGTTTCATACCGGGAATGGAAGAAAGGATGACATCCACCGTATTTTTGTCGCCCTGGTAATAATAGAGGGCATCAAAGACGCGCATCATATTTCTATACAGCATATCCAGCGTCTGCACGGGGCCATGTTCATCTTTCACGGACATATTGAGGATGGATACGGTGCCGCCGCAGAGGATTCCATTTCCTGCCAGGGAATGGATGGTATTCTTCAGCATGAAGCCGTTCCGCATGGCCACCACGGACTGCTCCTGCCCGCTGGCCCGGCTTCCTTCGATAAGGGCCCGGAGCCATGGATAAATAGGATGGCCGTGGGGCACTTCATTTCCTTCAAAATAAATGTTGCCGCCGCCATATACGGCGTCCGCCACCTGCTTCAGGGCTTCATTTTTCAGAAGAAGCACAAACCGGTCTTTCCGATTCAGGAAGAGCCCCACCGGCTTGTCGGTGAGCACATTCACCAGACCCACCCGGTTCATGACCACACTTTCCAGTGGTCCTTCAGGCACATAGGTGCCTTCCATCAGCTTTTTCTCGAAATCCTCACTGGTCATGGGCTTCCCGTAGAACCAGCCCTGGATTTTCTCGCAGCCCGATTCCCGCAGGAAATCCACCTGCTCCTTCGTTTCCGCCCCTTCCGCCAGGGTGTGGACGGAAAGGTTCTTTGCCATGAGGATAATGGACCGAATGATTTTGCGGCTCTCTTCGTTGAAATTCCGGAGGAAGGCCATATCGATTTTCAGAAGGTCGAAGGGAAACTCCTGAAGCACATTGAGGGAAGAGTAGCCGCTGCCGAAATCGTCCAGCCACAGCTGGTAGCCCGCTTCCTTAAAGCGGAGGAGCTCCTTTTTCAGGACGCCGCTGTCCCTGGTGAGCGCCGACTCCGTCACTTCAATATGGAAGAACTGCCGGGGCACCTGGTATTTGGACACGATATGCTCCATGAAATCGAAGGGTTTCATGGTATCGAAATCCACCCGTGACAGGTTCACCGACACGGAAAGGACAGAATGCCTGTCCCCTTTCAGATGGTGATAGAGCCGGGCAGTGGTTTCGATGACATAGCGGTCCAGCAGATGGATGAGCTTCATCTTCTCCAATACAGGGACGAAGATGCCGGGAAGTATCATGCCCTTCTCCGGATCCTCCCACCGGGCCAGGGCTTCCAGGCCACAGACCTTTCCCGTAAGGGCTCGGGTTATGGGCTGGTAGTACACATGGATATGACCCTTTTCCATGGCATTTTCAAAATTCCGAAGCACAAAGGCCGTATTCACCATATCCCGGCCCAGGGATTCGGTATACACCGCCCAGCTCCGGTTGCCATCCTCCTTGATGGAGTCTGCCGCCAGTTTGGCCATATCGAAGGGATCCCGCCAGTTCATGGTTTTCAGCTTCTCCGGCGGTACGTGGTCCTTATCAAAGAGCACAATGCCCGCTTTGCAGCGAATGGCCCTGTCCTGAATGAGGTCATTGATTTCTTTGACCATCCTGTCCATTCGCATGGTGATATGGTTCCTGGATGGCAGCATTATGAAATTGTCGGCCCCCAGATGGGCTGCCGGCGCATGGGGGAAACAGGCGCGAAGGACCTGGGCAATCTGGTAAATCAGGGTATTTCCCGCTTCAATGCCATAGCTGCTGTTAAAGGAAGAAAAGTGAACCAGTTTGATAAATACCGGCACCCGCTGCCCCCAGATACCGCTGGCTTCCTCCTCCTTCAGCACCTGCTCCGCCTTCCGGTAAAAAGCATGGGGCCCCAGAAGGCCGGTATCGTTGTCCCTCTCCAGAGCGCTCTGGCGCACATCACTCTGCACCAGGCCCACCACCCACAGGGCCCCCCGCTTCCCGTCCACCGCCGGACCGAAAACACCTTCCACCCGAATGAAATGGCCCGTCCTGGTTTTGCTGGAACCTTCGTAGAAATTGTAATTTCCTCTTCGTTCACTGCCCTGATACAAACCGGCCAGGGAATGGGCATCTTCGTCTGCCATGAGGTTCCTGAAAAGTCCCTTCGTAAATTCCATGAACTGCTGCTCCGAAGCGCATTCAAAAATACGAAGGGTCTCCCGGTTCACCGCCAGAATCCTTTCCTCTTCGTCCCGGGAAACAAGACAGACGCCTCCCGGAAAATCATTCAGATATTTCAGTACACCTTCATTCTTCCCCATAACCGTCACTCTCTTACTTTCTCATCTAATCTCCTGCCGGAGACAACCCAATTTTTCTAATCGTTTCTGATTCAAAACAGCCCCATAAACTAAATGCAATACTCTCCTATATTGTACTCCATTTTGAATCCTTTATCCAAGAAAATGTTCTATAGGGTGATAAAACAGTGGGACAGTGAGTGCAAAAGGTGGTGCGCCCGGCGGACGCAGGGTTCTTAAGATGGACCGGCCCTCCGAGCCGGAGGATTCATTGTGCCACTGCTTGCGGGGGAAAGGTGGTACGAAGTACCAAAGGGGGAACGGGTGGTGGTGTCGCAATGGGGCCGCTCCGCGGCCCGGGTTCAGAGGGTTCAAAGGGTTCTGTCCGCTTGCAGCGGTCAGGTTCAGAGGGTGGTGGTATCGCCCTATGGGGCGATAAGTTTTATATGCCGCTCCGCGGAATAAAAACCATACAACCGGGCTGCGCCCGTGGGAAATGCACCCCTTCTGCCTACGGCACCTCCCCCGGAGGGGGAGGTTTGCTCTCCGCTTCTCTTAGTGCTAACTTA
>NZ_UPZP01000093.1 GCF_900538805.1 uncultured Dialister sp. | reverse complement strand
ACTTTATAAGCATAGCCGCCAAAGGCGGCTATCCACAACCCTCGCAGCCACAGGCTGCGTCAAACCTAAGAACCTTCGGGGCGAAAGCCCCGTCAAACTTAAGAACCTTCCCCTCCGAACCCTCCGGCCCCAGGCCGGTCCATCTTCAGAACCTTTCGCGCCCAAAGGGCGCTGAACCCTATGAACCCTCACGCCAACGGCGTGTCCTGAAGTCTCTAAAGAAAGAGGTATGTATGGATGATATTAAGATTATTTACATGACGAACCATGACAGACGATATGCGGCCATTAAGAAGGCCTGCGATGCACTGCAGGAGGATGGGAGGATTTCGGACCTCTGTATTCCTGTTTTTCTGGAACGGACCAGTGACTGGGACCGGTCCTGGGAGAGGAAGATGAAGGGCGCTTCCCTGGTGATGATTCACCTCATGAAGAACGGGCTGAAATCCCGTTTCTGGAAGGATTGCCGCAGTTTCCTTGAAAAGTCGGGGATTCCTTACTTTGTGGATGCGGTGGACGGAGATACAGCGGAGCACAGCGGAGCCCTCACCGATGATATGATGAAACGGTTCCGGGAATACTGCCTCTACGGCGGCATGGAAAATTTCAAAAATCTCTGGCTCTATGGGTCTTCTCTTTTTGACAAGTCCATGGCAGAGCCGCCGGCGCCCCAGAGCTATACCTGGGCCGGCATTTACGACAGGGACAGTGACACCGGTTTCACCACGGACCTTTCTTCCTTCCTTCAGAAATTTTCCGGCGACGGAAAGCCGGTTATGGGCCTCCTGTTTTACAGAGAAGAATGGATCTGGGGGGATTTGTCCTACCAGAATGCTTTCATAGAGGAAGCGGAAAAACAGGGATACCATGTGCTTCCGGTATTTGCCAACGGTTCTCCGGACATGAGCCTTGGCATGCCCACCCTGTCCGATGTGATTTCCACCTATTTCATGAAGGACGGGAAAGCGGTCATTGATTCTCTGGTGAGCACCATGAAATTTTCCCTCACCGGCAGCGGAAAGGCCAGCATTGATACGCTGAAGAAACTGGGGGTCCCTCTGCTTACGGCCTATACCCTTCTGGTTTCTGAAAAGGAATGGCGGGACAACGGGGAAGGTCTCAACGCCATTGAAACATCCATTGCCGCTGCCATGCCGGAACTGGACGGCGTCATTCACGGCGTGCCCATTGCAGGCAGGGTGAAGAAGGACGATGGTACCGTGGAATTCAAGCCCATTCCTGAACGCATCACCCGCATGGTGGGGAAGGCCGGCAAATGGGCGGCTCTCCATAAGATGAAGAACAGCGATAAGAAAATCGCCCTCATTTTCCATAACTACCCCGCCAAGAATTCCAATATCGGCAGTGCCTCCGGCCTGGATACCATGGAAAGTGCTATCCGCCTTATGACACGCATGAAGGATGAAGGCTATACCATCGATTTCATTCCGGAAACTACGGAAAAGTTTATAGAGCTCATGACCTCCCATGCCACCAATGATATTTCCATGATGACCGAAAAGCAGGCAGAGGAATGCCAGAAGCTTTCCGCAAAGGATTATGTGGATTTCTTCCATACCCTGGGCGAAAATGCACAGAAGAAAATGGAAGAGGAATGGGGGAAGGCGCCGGGGGACGTGATGATTTCCGAAAAAGGAAATATCCTGGTACCCGGCACCATGGACGGCAACATGTTCCTCACTGTGCAGCCTTCCCGGCAGTACGGCATGGACCCCTCCAAGGCCTACCATGACCCCTATATCGCGCCGACCCATCAGTATCTGGCCTTTTATTACTGGCTCCGCCATGTGTGGAAGGCGGACGCCGTCATTCACATGGGCACCCACGGCAATCTGGAATGGCTGCCGGGAAAGAGTGTGGGCCTGGATGAGGAAAGCTATCCGGACATTGCCCTGGGAGATCTGCCCAATGTGTATCCCTACCATATGACCATCACCGGCGAAGGCATGATTGCCAAAAGAAGGGCCGCCGGCTGCCTCATCGGCTACGTGCCGGCCCCGGTGTCCGATGCCGGTGCCTATGATGAAATCGAAGAACTGGAAAAGACGCTGGACGAATATGCCCATATGAAGGAAACAGGAAGCGGCGCCGATGACATGGAGCGGGCCATCCTGAACCTGGTGAAGAAGGCAAAACTGGACCAGGACCTTCCCTACAAGGAAGGGGAGGACTTTGATACCTATGTAGGCAGCGTCCACAATTACATTGAAGAACTGAAGGACAGCGAGGTCCATGTGGGCCTTCACATCCTGGGGCAGCCTCTGGAAGGAGACCTTTTGACCGACGGCATTCTCCAGCTCCTCCGCCTGTCCAACGACAAGGTGCCTTCCATTTACGACCTGTGGGCTGAAAAATACCACACCACCCTGGACACTATCCAGAGCCGGTCCTCTGAAGTGGATGAAGACATGAAGTGCACCTACGGCGAACTGATGAGCCGCATCAGAAAGGAAGCCAAGGCTGTCATCAAGGCCGTGCAGGACGGCGGCTTCACAGAAGAGGCGGTATCCAAAGCCCTTTCCCTTCCGGAAGCGGAGGGAGTAAGGGAATGGAAGGAGAAACTGGAAGGACTTCTCTATTTCGTGATTCATGAAATCTATCCGCGCATCGAAAGAACCACCGAAGAAATGGACCACACCCTGGACGCATTGGATGGACGGTATGTGGAGCCGGGACCCTCCGGTTCCCCCAATGCCGGCGGAGTGAGCCTTCTTCCTTCAGGACGCAATTTCTACGGCGTAGACCCCAGAACCATGCCGTCCCCCACCGGCTGGCGGCTGGGCGTGAAGCTGGGGGACAAAATGATTGAAAAATTCATTGCCGACCAGGGCAAGTACCCGGAAAACATCGGCATGGTCCTCTGGTCCGGCCCCAATATGCGCTCCTCCGGCCAGGACATCGCCGAATTCCTCTACATGCTGGGCATCCGTCCCGTATGGCAGAAGGGAAGCCTCAAGGTATCGGACCTGGAAGTGATTCCTCTCTCCGAGCTGAAGCGGCCCAGGATCGATGTTACCGGTCGTATCAGCGGCCTTTTCCGCGACACCCTGCCCCAGCTGGCAGAACTGATGGATAAGGCGGTGCTCCTGGCTGCCTCCCAGGATGAGTCGGACGAAGACAATTTCATCAGGAAGCATGTGAAAGAAGACACGAAGCTCATGGAAGATGAAGGGGTGGATGCAGACGATGCCTGGAGAAATGCGGCATTCCGCATTTTCGGCGATGCTCCCGGAACCTACGGCGCCGGCGTGAATACGGTGCTGGACTCCAAGAACTGGCAGAATGAGGACGACCTGGCCAATGTGTATGTCCGCTGGGGCGGCCACGTATTCGGCGGCGGAAACCGGGGTGTCTTCAAACCGGAGCTTTTCAAGAAGAGACTTTCTTCCCTTGACCTTACCGTGAAGAATGAAGAAAACCATGAAAGCAATATTTTAAGCTCCGATGACTACAACGCCTTCCACGGCGGCATGATTGCAGCGGTGAAGAGCCTTGGCGGCAAAACGCCGCAGTCCTATGTAGGTGACAGCACCAACCGCTCCGCCGTGGGCGTGAAGACGGTGCAGGAAGAAATGAAACGGGTCTTCCGCAGCGAATCCATGAACCCGAAATTCATCGAAGGCCTTATGAAACACGGCTACAAGGGAGCCACGGACCTGGCAAACCGGCTCTCCATCAGCTTCCAGTGGGATGCCACCAGCGGCGTCATGGACGACTGGATGTATGAACAGTACGCCAAAAAGTACGCCCTGGACCCGAAGATGCAGCAGTGGATGAAGAAAGTAAATCCCTGGGCTCTGCAGAACATGGCGGAAACCCTTCTGGAAGCAGACCAGCGCAAGATGTGGAATGCAGGCGATGAAATGAAGGAAGAACTGCAGCAGCTCTACCTTTCCGTGGAAGGGGAACTGGAAGATGACGGAGACGACGATGAATAACCTGCCGCCTATCCGCATGCTGGTGCTTACCCTTACGGGCCGATGCAACTTCGCCTGCCGCTACTGCTATGCCTCCGATGTGGAAGCCGTGGATATGGACGAAGAAACGGCGGTGCAGGCGGTGATGATGGCCGGCGCATCGGGCGAGCGGTTCCTTCTCCAGTTTTCCGGCGGCGAACCGCTGCTCCGGTTTCCCCTCATAAGGAAACTGGTTCACCTGGTGGAGGAAAACCATTTCGACGCCCAGATGCAGATCCAGACCAATGGCTCCCTCCTTACCAGGGACATGGGTCGGTTCCTTTATGACCATAACGTGGGCATCGGTATTTCCTGCGACGGCAGGCCCTCTGTCATGGACAGGACAAGGCCCGCCAGGGACGGCTCCTCTTCATCCAAAGCCGCCGCCCGGGGCTTCCAAAATCTGGCACAGGAGGGCATCGGCACCGGCATTACCTGCGTGGTGACGGACGACATGGTGAAGGACCTTCCAGGCATTGCAGACATGGCCCATTTCTACGGCAACGTTCATCAGGTGGGCTTTGACATCCTTCGGGAGCAGGGCAGGGGAGGCAGTCTTCACGAGCCGACGGCGGCGGATATGGAAAAGGCACTGGAAGCGGTGTACCGCCGCATGAATATGCTGGGAAAAGTGACGGGCCGCCATATCCATTTTACCCAGGAAGACCGGGTGGAGCGTCTTGCCCGCACGGGAAACTACGAATTTCCCCAGTGCTACGCCATGAACGGCGAGGCTGCCTTTATTGATGTACATGGTTATATTTACGCCTGCTCTTCTCTTATGGGACGGGAAAAATACCTGCTGGGCACAGTCAAAACCGGCAGGGATCCGGCCAAGGTAAGGGAGGTGGGCGCCTTTATAAAAAGGGCTATGGCCAAGTGCCGAAGCTGTGAATACTTCCCCCTCTGCGGGGGCGGCTGCTTCTCAAGGTGGCTGGATAAGGACGGTCATGTAAGGCCGTCTGATGCGGAATGCGCCATGAAGAAATTCTTCATCCGGAAGTATTTGGAGAAAAAGGGCTTGGCAGAGGCTTAACGTCATTGGGCAGAGAACTGGAGAGGAAAAAGGTTCATAAGGGTGGTGGTGGGCGCCCTGCGGGCGCCATTATGAAGAAAACTTTGCAACTGTTCGCAGGGCGGAGGTCTGTTCCGCGCCAGCGGAATTATAAATCTCATCGCCGTCAGGCGATACCACACCCTTTGAACCCTCCGAACCCGAGCCGCGAAGCGGCTCACCAGCCCACTAGCCCACTAGCTCACTAGTTCACTATTATTTCTAATACACAAGGAGGATATATGAAAAGACAGGGAACTTTCCCATTTACTGCCATTATCGGGCAGGACACCATGAAAAAGGCACTGGTGCTGAATGTTGTAAATCCGAAACTGGGCGGCGTGCTCATTCAGGGGGAAAAAGGCACCGCCAAGTCCACCGCCGTTCGTGCGCTGGCAGATCTGCTGCCGCCGAGAAAGTGCATCAAGGGCTGCCGTTTCCACTGCGACCCCGATGACAGGGCCAACTGGTGCGATGAGTGCCATGAAAAATATGACCACGAGGAGCCGCCGGTGGAAATGCTTCCCATGAAGGTGGTGGAACTTCCGGTAAGCGCCACAGAAGACCGCGTGGTGGGCACCCTGGATATCGAAGCGGCCATCCGTGAAGGGAAGCGCTCCTTTGAAACCGGCATTCTGGCCGACGCCAACAGGAATATTCTCTACGTCGATGAAATCAACCTGCTGGACGACCATGTGGTGGATGTGCTTCTGGACTCCGCCGCCATGGGTATCAACACCGTAGAACGTGAAGGAATTTCCTACTCCCACCCCGCCCGTTTCTCACTGGTAGGCACCATGAACCCGGAAGAAGGGGATATCCGTCCTCAGCTTCTGGACCGCTTTGCCCTTTCCGTGAAGGTGGTGGGCGAACAGGACCCGGAAAAGAGAGCTGAAATCATTAAGAGAAGACTCGCCTATGAAGCGGATCCGGAACCATTCCTGGAACAGTGGAAGGACGAACAGGCAAAGGAAGTACGCCGTATCGAAAGGGCCATGAAACTGCTGCCCCAGGTGACCGCTTCCAACGATATTCTCCTTCTGGCAGCCAAGATTTCCATTACCCTTGGCGTAGACGGACACCGCGCCGACATTACCCTCATTAAGACCGCTGAAACCATTGCCGCCGTGGCAGGACATACAGAAGTCACCAAAGAAGACATCCGGGAAGCTTCCAGACTGGCTCTGCCTCATCGTATGAGACGCCGTCCCTTCGAAGAACAGACGCTGGACTGGACCGAAGTGGACAAGGTCATTGACGATGAAGCGTAATCTATTTCCTTTTGCCGCTGTCTGCGGAATGGAAAAAGCCAAAGAAGCCATCCTCCTTACCCTGGTGAACCCCTTTGCCGGCGGACTGCTCCTTTCCGGAGAAAAGGGAACAGGCAAGTCCACCCTGGTGAGGAGTGCCCGGGAGCTGGTGGATGCGCCCTGGGTGGAAATCCCCATCAGCATTACGGAAGACCGGCTCTTTGGCTCCATTGATGCAGAAGAGGCTATCCGCAGCGGTCACAAGAAACTCCTTCCCGGACTGATTGACGAAGCGGATAAGGGAATTATTTATATCGACGACGTGAACCTCCTTCGGGACGACCTCCTTTCTGCGGTGCTGAACATCCGCGAAGCCGGCGGCTACCGTCTGGAAAGGGATGGGCTGTCGGAACAGCGAGATACGGCTTTCACGGTGCTTGCGGTGATGAATCCGGAAAGCGGCACCCTTTCTTCTTCCTCACTGGACCGGTTCGGTCTCTTTGCACAGGCGGACCCCTCCTACGACGATGAAACCAGACTGGAAATCATCCGCCGGGTGCTGGACTTTGAAAAGGACGGCATCGCTTTTCGGGCCAAATGGCAGGAAGAAACGGATGCACTGAAGAAAAAAATCAAAGACGCCAGGGCTGCCCTCTCCAAGGTAGAGGTATCTGCCGCCATGATTCAGCTGGCTGCGGTGTACACACTGAAAGCCCACGTGGCAGGCCATCGGGCGGATATTTACCTCATCGAAGCGGCCAGGGCAGAAGCTGCCCTGGAAGGAAGAAAGTACGTACTGCCTAAGGATTTGGAAAAGGCTGCAGAATTCGTCCTTCCCCACCGCATGAGAAAGGCGGAAGAGCAGCAGGGACAGCTGTCGGAAGAAATGCCGCAGAAGCAGCCTGAAGAGGACAATAAACCTCAACAGGAAGAAGAGCAGCAGACTCCCCAGGATAACGAATTCAGCCATCCACCGGAAGCACAGCCTCCCCAAATCAATACGGAAGACGCCGACGACAGCAGCCATGAGCAGAATCAGGACAACGCCCAAATGTCCAATCCCCGCGGCCAGAGCCGGGAACGCATCGACGATGCGGACCTTCATGTGAACCTGCCGCCCATGTGGATTGAACCGTCGAAGGACAGGAAACCGAAAAAAGGCAGCGGCAAACGAAGCCTCACTATGACTGACCTTATGCAGGGCCGGTATGTAAGGGCAGAAATTCCAAAGGCCAAAACATCGGACATTGCCTTCGACGCCACCCTCCGCGCCGCAGCGCCTTACCAGAAGGCAAGACCCTCCAACGGCTGCGCCGTGGTCATCCGTAAAGACGACCTTCGGAGCAAGGTCCGTGAAAAGCGGACAGGAAATATTTTCCTCTTCGTCGTGGACGCCAGCGGCTCCATGGGCGCCAGGGAAAGAATGAAAACCGTTAAAGGCGTGATTTTCAAAATTCTTCTGGATGCCTACCAGAAAAGAGACCGGGTAGGCATGGTGGCTTTCCGCAAGAACCAGGCGGGAGTCCTCCTTCCCGTTACTCGGTCCGTGGACTTTGCCCAGAAGAAACTGGCCACCATGCCCACCGGCGGCAAGACCCCCCTGGCCAAGGGACTGCTTAAGGCAGAAGACGTACTGGATATGCTCTATAGGCAGGATGCCAACCAGGACCCCGTCATGATTCTGATCACCGACGGCAGAGCCACCAGCTCCTTGAACAGAGGCACCAACCCCGTCACCGATGCACTGGAAGAGGCCAAACGAATCGGCCGGAGAAATATCCCCGTAGCCGTTATTGACACGGAGTCCGGCTTCATCAAACTTGGCCTGGCCAAAAAACTGGCCAAAGCCATGGGAGCCTCCTACTTCCAGGTCGATAAAATTTCAGAAGACCAGCTCCTCCACATCTGGAGAACCGCGGCCAATATGTAAGAAAATCCCGGTACTGCGGTACCGGGATTTGGTTTTTGAGTCATATCTGCGTTGGAAAGTATTCACAACGGGGAGGCGGGCTGGTTCAAAGGGTTCAGAAGGGTCATAGGGTTGTGGTGGCGCCCTGCGGGCGCAATATAAAGAAAACCTTTACAACCGGGCTTTCGACCGGGGAAAACAGGCAAACCGCCCTGCGGGCGAGGGAAAAACCCCCTTTGGTGGCTGGCGCCACCACCTTTCCCCCAGCGAAGCTGGGGGCACTATGGGTGCTAAGCAATGTGCCACATGATACCAGAGGTAAGCGTAGAGCGATTTATTCTGCCCCCTGAATAGGGTGGCAAAGGAACTGGATTCGTAGGGGAGCAAAGCAACCTGAGAATCGTGTGACACGCTTCACACCGTGGCGAAGGTGGTGCCGTAAGACACCAAGGGGGGAAGTCGCTGTGAAGACCCTGCATAGGGTCTTCGAGTCAGCCAAAGTTGGCCCTTAGCCTGCCCATAAAAGGGCCTTCCTTTTAACTG
>NZ_UPZP01000092.1 GCF_900538805.1 uncultured Dialister sp. | reverse complement strand
CCCCTCCGGGGTGGCAAGCGAACGTGATTTGTAAGGGAGCTACAGCGACCTGAAAATCACGTGAGACGCTTTCCCGTGGAGAGACGCCGCCACAGGCGGCAGAAGGGGTGCATTTCCCACGCGCCGCAGGCGCGGTTGTATGATTTTCCACGGGCGCAGCCCGATTGTATGGTCTTCCCAGCCCACTAGTACACTAGTCCACCAGCCCACTAAAAAAATGCACCCTTTGAGCAGGGTGCATTTTTTTACCTATTACATTCCCAGTTTCACCCGTCCGTAGATAACGGCGGCGGTGACGATAAGGATGAGGACCATGAAGATATAGTCTTTTCCTTTGGGTGCCACGCTTTCCATAAAGGTTCTCTTGGAGCCGCCGAAGCCTCGAAGTTCCAGGGAGAGTGCCATGGTTTCGCTTCTTCCCAGGGAGCGGAGCATGAGTGGTCTTACGATGGACATGTAGCGCTTCACCTGTTTGAAGAAGTTACCCTTTACGGCCAGGCCGCGGCAGGCCTGGGCTTCGGAGACGGCTCTGTTTTCTTCTATGAAATCGGGGATGAAGCGAAGTCCTGCGGTGAACATGAAGGCGTATTCATAGGGTACCTTGAGCTGGCGTACCATGGAGGCGGTGAGGTCCTGTAATTTCACGGTGCCAAGGAGGTAGATGAAGATGATGGTCATGCCCAGCATGCGGAGGGCTGCCACCACCGATTCTTCAGTGGAGCCGCCGCCCAGTTTTTCGATGGCTCCCAGAAGGGCTGCGAAAATGATGAGCATAATGAGGGCTTTGATGTTTTTGAAAAGTTCGCTGGACACCAGGAGGATAAGGAGTTCCAGAATGCAGAGGTAAAGGAGGCTTTCCGGCTTATGGAGTACAATGGCCCATACGGCGGTGGCCAGGGTTAAAAGGATTTTTGTAAGCGGTACCAGATTTCTCATAAGGAAACTCCTCCTTTCCGTTTCATAAATTCTCTGCAGAAGCTGTCCATATCCCGGCAGTAGGGAGCGCCGGGAAGGCGCCGGCCCAGAAGCACTGCCGGCGGATAGGCCAGGCCCCAGTCTTCGGGGCGGTTGGCTTCGGAAAAGAGGATTTCCGGCTTGTCATCGAAGACGGCCTTATGACCTGCAATGACTACCGCCCTGGTGCAGTCCCTGGCTACGATGTCCATGTCGTGGGTGACCAGGATGATGGTGATGCCCTTTTCCTGCAGTCTCTCCATTAATGCCATGAGTCTTTTCTTTTCTCTGCCGTCCTGTCCGCTGGTTGGTTCATCGAGGACCAGGTATTCCGTATCCATAGCCAGGGCGGAGGCGATGGCCACCCGCTGCTGGTCGCCGCGGGACAGGGTTCTCGGATATTCGGCGGAGAGACTTTCCGTGTCCGTGTCCGCCATGGCGCGGTCGATGGCATCTTCCATTTCCTGTCCCCGCTTTCCCTGATGGAAGGGGCCGAAGGCGATTTCTTCCCGCACCGTGGGCATGAACATCTGCCGGTCCGGCTGCTGGAAAACGTACCCGATGAAACGGCTTCTCTTGGAAGCGTCTTCCTTTGTCACATCGGTGCCGTTGTAGATAATCTGTCCGGAAGCCGGTTTTTCCAGTCCCGTCAGGAGGCGGGTAATGGTGGTTTTGCCGCTGCCGTTTCTTCCGGTGATGGCCACGAATTCTCCCTTATCGAAGGAGAGGGACACATTGTCCAGCACGAGAGGCAGATTCTTCGCGTACCTGAAGGATACATTTTTCAGTTCAAGCATGTTTCTCTCCTCCTTTCCCAAAGGAATCCACCACGGACTGCTCTGCATCCCTGATATTCAGGAAGGGCTTTTCAAAGGAAATCCCTTCGTCTTCCAGGGTGAGCTGAGCTCTGTACATATCCGGAATGGCTTCTTCGTAAATATGGTTCTGCTTCATGGCCCGCATCACCTCTTCCGGTGTGCCCTGGCTGATAATCTTTCCCTTATTCATGAGGACAAATTTCTTCGCATAGGGCAGGGTGGCTTCCAGATGATGCTCTGCCACAATCACGGTGAGCCCTTCTTTCCGGTTCAGCTCGCCCACCATTTCATAAAATTCGCGGATGCCCTCGGGGTCCAGGGCGGAAGTAGGTTCATCGAATACCAGCACCTCCGGCTCCTCCGCCAGCACCGCAGCCACCACCAGACGCTGGCACTGGCCGCCGGAAAGGGTGGAAACCTTCCGTTCTTCCAGTCCGTCCAGATGGACCTTGGCCAGCGCTTCTTTCGACCGCCGGCGGATTTCATCGGGTGGGAAACCGTGATTTTCCAGGGTAAATGCCATTTCCTCCCCTACGGTCAAGGTAACGATCTGGGCCTTGTAGTCCGAAAGGATGACGCCGATGGAGGAGGCCAGGTCTGCAATGGTATGCTGGGTCACTGCCTTGCCGCCGGTGAAGACCATGCCTTCCATGGTGCCGCCGTAGTAATGAGGAATGGCGCCGGCCATGGACATGAGGAGGGTGGTTTTACCTGCGCCGTTGGGGCCGGTGACCACCACGAAATCTCCCTTGCCAACGGCCATGGATACATCGTCCAGTGCCTTCTTATTGGAAAAAGGATAGGTGTAGGTGAGATGCTCCACGCTGATGACCCCTTCCTGCTGCTGAGCAAGCACCAGGCCGCTGTGGTCGCTGTCCTCCACGTCGGACTCTGCCATGTAGTGCATGGATTTGAAAAGGCGGAGCGCCGGGAAATAGAGGAACGGTGTGATAATGCCGTTTCCGATGCCCACCATGGCCACCGCAGGCAGCATACCGTAAAGATAAACTTTCATTGGAATGCCCATGACAAGGGTCAGAATAGAAACGAAGGTAAAGCCGGACACGCAGGTGGTAATGAAACCTGCAATGGCGGGCCGCAGTGAAAATTTCCCGATTTTAATGGGCGGCACGGAATGGGCAAAGAAACCGGCCACATAGGCGCCGAAGAATTCGGAAGCAAAGTCGCCGTAGGGGAAGGCGGACTTACTGGTGAACACTTCCATCAGCGCCGCCACCATGCAGATGCCCAGGCACTGCTTATAGCTTGGCTTCGTCAGAAGGATGGCCACCACATAGCAGGCAATCATCCAGTTCGGCGTGAAGCCTGCCACCGACGGGGAAACCAGATGGAGCAGCATGCCGATGGCCAGCATGAGAGTGGAAATGGTAAGCCAGCGGAACCTGCCTCCCCTCGCCTTGGTAAAGACAAGTTTTGATACATCCATAACCTGTTCCATGATGACAACCTCCTGTAAAATAAAAATCCCTTCATCCCTCTGCTAAACAGCAAAGGGACGAAAGGATATAATTCCGCGGTACCACCCATATTGGCAAATGCCCATCTCAGTTTCCAGTAACGGTGAAATCCGTCTGTCTCTACACCAGCGGTTCGAAACAGCGCCTCCCAGGCCCATTCATCAAGACTGCCATACCGGACTTCCACTTGCGCCGGCTCCCTTGGATGGCTTCCATCAGGACTACTCTTCCTGTTCTACGGCTTTTGTATTTGTATATGAAAGAGTATAGCACCCCTATGGGATAGTGTCAATATTTTCATAGTGAGCTGGTGGGTTCCTCCATCCTATTGTCCCACCGCCTGCGGGGGGAAGGTGGTGCGTCAGCACCAAAGGGGGCGGGCCCGCAGGGCCCGAAGGTTCAGAGGGTTCAAAGGGCAGGAAAAGGTTCTGAAGTTTGACCGGCCGTCGGCCGGAGGGTTCTTAGGTTTGACAGCTCTTCGGGCTGAGGGTTGTGGTATCGCAAGGGGCCGCGGAGCGGCCCGGGTTCAGAAGGTTCAGAGGGTTCTGCCTGCTTCCAGCAGGCGGGTTCAAAGGGTGTGGTATCGCCTGCGGCGATAAGTTTTATAGTCATCGTTACGGGATTTACTTCCCGCCCTCACGGTCATTTTGAGCCGCAGGCGAAGAATCTTGGTAAGCGCCGACATTGATTCCAACTAGCACACTAGTCCACTAGTTCACCAGCTCACTAAAAAATACCAGTCGGCGGGAAGGCTGCGTCATTAGGCATCGAAAAATAGCGGCATCAGTTCTTTCGGCCCTATCCTCAGGGCTTCGCCCAGCTCCATTCCGGTCGGGCAGATAAAAGGAAAGTGCCTCTAATTTTCTTGTTTCCCCTTGAGGTGGCAAGGGAAACAAGAACATAGCGGGATTGTCCTTTGTGTCATAGGAAGTCTTTTCCTCCTGGCCGGTCTTTATTTCCTCTGGCCCCTCCCTGTGCTCATTCCCATTCTCATCATCACGGTCATCCCTTTATCCATTACAGAAACGGTGAGTATGTCCATGGCCCTGTCCCGGCAGGGAAAGAACGCCGGCGCCGCCTCTGCCCTGCTGGGTTTCTTCACCGTGGCACCGGGAAGTCTCACCATGCCTTTGACCGGCATTGCCGGAGAAGACACAGCCCTGCCCCTGGGACTTTTGATGGCTGCGGGCTATGCGCTCTGTCTTGCATCCTACCGGAAATGGGTTTACGGGAAATAGTATTTCCTTTGTCCCAAGATAATAATAACTATTTTGTTATTATTGTCTTGGGATTTTTCTTCTTCCTCCTGATTTTTCTCCCTGATGAAGCATTTTCCAGTTTCCTTTCAATGATTCTTCCTGATATATACTGCTCTCTTTTGCTTGACCGGTTCTTTACACAGGCCTGTGTTCTCTGCCTGTTTACCCTTTTAATCGCCGGCAGTGATTAATAACATTTTTGTTATTAATAGCTGCCGGTTTCCTTTTATCCATGCAATCTGTAATGATTTCCGGGATTTTCTTTTTTGGTATGGAATCGGTATTGGAGTATTTTCCCAATTTTCTATACAATAAGCACAGTCAAGGACGTAAGTCCCCTGCCGGGAAAGCGCATCCGGTGCTGTGCACACACCTCACGCTTCCCATTCATAACAAAATGTTCCGTACAGGAGGTTTCAATCGTGAAACATTTAAAAATTGCTTACTCTGATAAAGCCCTTGAAATTTTCGGCAGCATTTCCTCCCGCGAAGTGATCGGCGTCAATGATACCGATTTCACCGACGTAGGTGCCGTAGTCATTACGGATACGGACACCGATGTATTGAAGAAGGAAATGATTTTTGCCTTCAACATTCCGGTGCTCCTCATCCGCACCAAGGAAGGTCCGGTGGCTGACGATGTCATCAGCAGGGTATACCGGGTCATCGACCTGAACGGCACGGATCACGATTTCTACAGCCGCCAGATTGAAAGCGCCGCATCCCACTATGAAGATGCCATGCTTCCTCCTTTCTTCAGGGATTTGGAGAAATACGTGGAAAACGGCTACTCCCAGTTTGACTGCCCAGGCCATCAGGGCGGCGCTTTCTTCAGGAAGCACCCGGCAGGCCGCGCATTCTACGATTTCTTCGGTGAAAACACATTCCGCGCGGACCTGTGCAACGCAGACGTGGCCATGGGTGACCTCCTCATTCATGAAGGCCCGGCCCTGGCAGCCCAGAAACACGCCGCAAGGGTGTACAACGCCGACAAAACCTATTTCGTACTGAACGGCACTTCCACTTCCAACAAGGTGGTACTGAATGCAGTGCTCACCCCCGGCGACATCGTCCTCTTCGACCGCAACAATCATAAATCCATCGACCACGGCGCCCTGGTGCTGGCCGGCGCCACCCCTGTATATCTGGAAACGGAAAGAAATGCCTTCGGCTCCATCGGCGGCATTCCGGAACACTGCTTCAATGAAGAATACATCCGGAAACTGGTGGCTGAAAGGGATCCGGTGAAGGCAAAGGCCAAGAGACCCATCCGTCTGGCCGTCATCCAGCTGGGCACCTATGACGGCTGCATCTACAACGCCCGCCAGGTGGTGGATAAAATCGGCCATCTCTGCGACTACATTTTCTTCGACTCCGCATGGGTGGGCTATGAACAGTTCATCCCCATGATGAAGGACTGCTCTCCCCTTCTGCTGGACCTGGGCCCGGAAGACCCGGGCATCTTCGTTACCCAGTCCGTCCACAAACAGCAGGCCGGCTTCTCCATGACCTCCCAGATTCACAAGAAGGACTCCCACATTAAAGGCCAGGACCGCTATGTACCTCATAAGAGAGTGAACAATGCATTCATGATGCACGCTTCCACCTCCCCCCTGTACCAGCTCTTCGCCGCGCTCGACGTGAATGCCAAGATGCATGAAGGAGAAGCAGGGAAGAAACTCTGGAGAGATGCGGTGAAACTGGTGATTGAAACCAGAAAGCAGGTCCTCCGCAACTGCCACTACATCCGTCCCCTCGTTCCTCCCGTTGTTTACGGAAAGAAATGGGAAGATGGAGATACTGAAAAGATGGCCAACGACATCAATTACTGGGCCTTCGAACCGGGCGCCAAATGGCACGGATTCGACGGTTACGGCAAGGGCCAGTACTTCATCGACCCCATGAAGCTGCAGTTCGTTACCGCCGGCATTGATGTAGAAAACGGCGGCTATGAAGAATTCGGCATTCCCGGAAATATTCTGGCCAACTACCTCCGTGAAAACGGTATTATTCCGGAAAAATGCGACCTCAATGATATCCTCTTCCTCATGACTCCGGCGGAAAACGAAACAAAGATGAGCGACCTGGTGGCCAAGCTCATCCGTTTCGAACAGCTCATCGACCAGGATGCGCCCATGTCCGAAGTGCTCCCCTCCATTTACAACGCCTATGAAGAAAAGTACAGAGGCTACACCATCCGCCGCCTCTGCCAGGAAATGCACGATTTCTACAAGGACCGTGAAGTATCCACCCTGCAGAAGCAGCTCTTCCTGAAAGACTATTTCCCGGAATACGTGATGAATCCCCAGGAAGCGCAGTATGAATTCATGAGAGCCCACGGCGAACTGGTGGACCTTGCCGAAGCAGAAGGCCGCACGGCCCTGGAAGGCGCTCTCCCCTATCCGCCAGGCGTCCTCTGCGTACACCCCGGCGAAAAATGGTCCAAAACCGCTGTCACCTATTTCCTTGACCTGGTGGAAGGCATCAACCAGCTCCCGGGCTTTGCTCCTGAAATCCAGGGCGTCTATGTACAGACCGGCGAAGATGGAAGGAAACATGCCTACGGCTATGTACTGAAAAAGGAATTTGAAAAGAAATAATGACTCATCAGGAAGCGGGGAAACCAGATTTCCCCATCCTTCCTTACCAAAGGAGAAAATCATGAGTAAAGCAAACAAAATGAGCGTTTTCCAGCTCACCATCCTGACGGCGGTCAATATGATGGGCTCCGGCATTATCATGCTGCCCTCCAAGCTGGCCCAGGTGGGCGCCCTGTCCATCGTTTCCTGGCTGGTGACAGCTGTAGGCTCCATGGCTCTGGCCTATGTATTTGCCAAGTGCGGCATGTACAGCAAAAAAGGCGGCGGCATGGGCGGCTATGCAGAATATTCCTTCGGCAAAGCCGGCAATTTCCTTGCCAACTACACCTACGGCGTATCCCTGATTTTTGCAAATACCGCCATTGCCATTTCCGCCGTAGGCTATGCCCTGGGCTTCCTTGATACCACCCTGGACCCCGTCATGACCTGCGCAGCCACCATCTTCACCCTCTGGCTGGCTACGGTCCTCAATTTCGGCGGCGCCAAGTACACCGGACAGGTGTCCTCCGTCACCGTATGGGGTGTCATCATCCCCTGCATCGGCCTTGCTTTCGTAGGCTGGTTCTGATTCTCCCCGTCCATGTACACCGCCAACTGGAATGTCCATGACCTGGGCTTCGGCGAAGCGGCCATGAACGCCATCACCATGACCCTCTGGGCTTTCCTGGGTATGGAATCGGCCTGCGCCAATGCGGACGCCGTGGATAATCCGGAAAAGAACGTGCCCAAAGCCGTTCTTGGCGGCACCCTTCTGGCAGCAGCCTGCTACATCGTTTCCACCAATATTATCTTCGGCATCGTTCCGGCAGAAGACCTGGTTTCCAGCTCCGCTCCCTTCGGTCTCGTATTCTCCCAGATGTTCGGCGGCACCGTAGGCAGAATCATCATGGGCCTCATGGTTCTCTCCTGCTTCGGTTCCCTCCTGGGCTGGCAGTTCACCATTGCCAATGTATTCAAAGCAGGCAGTGACGAAGGATACTTTCCGGCCTTCCTGAAAAAAGTCACCTCCCACGGCGCCCCCATTGCCGGCATGGTGGCCATCACCATCATCCAATCCCTCTTCTCCCTCATGACCATCAGCCCATCGCTGAACGAACAGTTTGAAACATTGGTCAACCTGGCTGTCATTACCAATATCATGCCCTACCTCCTCTGCATGGCTTCCATCGTAGTCATCATGAAGGCCGTAGACCATGTGGGCAGCGAACTCAAAACCACCAAGCTCATCGCTTTCATCGCCTCCCTCTACAGCCTCTACGCCTGCTACGCCTCCGGCTTTGATGCCATGACCTACGGCGCCATCGTCACCGTATTCGGCTGGACCCTCTACGGCTTCGTCTCCGACCGCTTCGACCTGAAAAAGGCAAAGGCAGACAACGAAGCATTGGAAGGAGGAAAAGATCCCGCCGGTGCTGTACCTGCGGCTGTAGAAAAATAAGAAATATGGCCTGCCTGGGGCAGGGCCGGCCATAACATCCTCTACAACAGAAAACCACCGTCCTCATCGAGGGCGGTGGTTTTCTATTGGTCAGGTTCAGTGCCTTTTGGGCGCAGAAGGGGCGTTGATTAGATGATAGATGATAGACGTTAGACGATAGACATTAGAAATCAGATGTCAGACAGCGCCACGTGCCTTGCCTTCCCCCCTCATGGTCATTCTCGTATAGTAAGTGTAGGGCATGAAGTTAGATACTTCCATTGCCCACCTTGATGGGTAGGGAATCCTGGTGCTACGATGAAAGTAACATGGAATAGCTCAGAAGACG
>NZ_UPZP01000091.1 GCF_900538805.1 uncultured Dialister sp. | reverse complement strand
CCTGCGGGCAGCACTGATTCATTGGCAGAGTCTGATTTCATAAGAATTTATACGCACTACTTCGTCATGGAATTCCTTAAATAGCTCGCTATTCGCGGAATCCCATTCCTTGTATTGCGTATAAATTCAAGAATGAAATCAGACAGCCCATGAATCAGCGCGGCCCGTGGCCGATTCACTGAAACAGAACGCCTGAACCCTGCCGCGCATCAGCATGGGAGGAATCAGGAGTTTTTTGGGTGGCATGAGAAAAAGAGGCCGCGAGAGATGATACCCGTTTCTCACGGCCTCTTTTTTATGCACCCATTTTCAGGAAAGCTTCTCCAGCACCGCCCGGCAGCCCTTTTCTATATCCTCATAGGTTTTCTCAAAATTTCCCGTATACCAAGGGTCTGCCACATCCCTTGCTTCTCCCGCCCAGTCAAGAAGGCGGGAGATTTTTTTTCTCCGGATCCCCCTGGGTGAGGCGGGACAGGTCATGGATATTTTCCGCGTCCATGGCAATGATGTAGTCCGCCCATCTGTAGTCTCTCTCTGTAATGAGGGAGGCTTTTCTTTTGGTATAGGGAATGTGGTGGGCATCCAGGGCTCTTTTGGCCGGCGGGTATATGTCATGGCCCATCTCCTCAGTGGTGGCGGCCATGGAGGAAATTTCAAATTTCGCTTCCAGCCCTTTCTGCCGCACCATTTCCTTCATTACCATTTCCGCCATGGGAGAGCGGCAGATATTGCCGTGGCAGATGAAGAGGATGTGGATTTTATTTTCATGATTCTGCATAGTCATGGGATGCCTCCTTTCGGTGTGCAAGGAATCGTTTCAGGAGGAATGTGAGGAAGTAGGGAAAAGTATAAAACAGCCCATTATATCCTATATTTAGATTTCCTACTTTGATTCCATAATGGATGTCCCCGTAGGACTTTCCGGTAATCATTTTATTCAGCGAAATGGCAGCGCCGCGGTTCGCTTTGACTTCCACCGGCACCAGGGAGTCTATGTCCCTTACCATGAAATCCATTTCTACGGTGGAGGTGCCATTCTTATAGAAGAACAGAGGGAATCCCTGCTTTTTCAGCATATCGCTGACCACATTTTCGTAGAGGGCGCCTTTGTAGATATTAAAGTTGCGGTTATACCTGAGGTCCTGCTGTGATTCTTCATCCAGTGAGCCAATCAGGAGGCCGGGGTCTCCGAAATATAATTTATAATCAAAGGGGTTATAATTGCCTTTTAATGGGAGCTCCGGCATTTCCAGGTTGTAGCAGATATTTACAATACCCGCATTGTCCAGCCAGTCGACGACGCCCACATAGTCCCGATTCCTGGCCCCCCGGGCTACTTTGGAAATCTGGAATTTCTTATTTGATTTTCCCAGAAATACGGGGATGGACCGATACACATTCAATATTTTTGCTTTATCCAGTCCGCCGGCATACTTGGTGATGTCCTCTTCGTAGTCCAGCAGAATCTGCTGCTGCATCTGTAGTATGCCGAAGTAATTGTTCTGCCGCATAAAGCGGGATACAATGGCAGGCATTCCGCCTACAATCATATATTCGTGGAAGGCCTGAAGAAGGGCCTCCATCTGGGAGGCCGTCAGGGGTCGGACCTGAATCATGCGCTCATATAATTCTTCAATCTGCTCCGGCTTATACCCTTTGGCCCACAGAAATTCCTCAAAGTCCAGGGAGTACATGACATAGTCCTGCTTGTAGCCCACGCTGTTTGATTCGATTTCCTGATAATTGATGCCCATGAGGGAACCGGAGCAGATGACATCATACCGGCCATCCATCTTAAAGGCTTTCAGACTGGCAGCCCCGTTGATACAGGCCTGGATTTCGTCGAAGAAAATCAGCGTGTCGTAGGGAGTAATCTGTAAATCCGGATTGATAAAAGTGATATTCTTGATGATTTGGTCCACATCAAAGCCGTCATCAAAGATTGTCCGGAACTGCTTCTGCAGGATGAAATTAATTTCCACATAATGCTTATACCGGGTCTTCCCGAAATGGCGGATGGATTCCGTTTTCCCGATCTGACGGGCCCCTTTGATAATCAGCGGCAGATGGTCCGGGTCGTTCTTCCATTGAATCAAAAGGTCCGATACTTTTCGTTTCAAAAGTTCCATATGCCCTCCTTCACATTTTTGCGAGCTTTATCACTTTTAAATTCACATTTTTCAGCTATATTTTACTCTATTTTTCACATTTTTCAAACTAATATATGAAAAAAACACACATTTTTCATTGGATTAGGTATTCGAGGGGTATGTCTCATTTCTTTGGACCGGATAGGAGCTTCCTGCCTGCGTCCGGTATTTTCTTGAAAGCAGGCAGAAATGGTGCATCAGGTCCCGGACTGTTCCTGTTTGTCATTTTACTCAAAAGGATTTTACTAAAACTCTTTTGAGTAAAATAATACTGTCCTATGCAGACAACAGGGGGGCTTCTTAGACAAAGAGATTGGCACGGGCATAGGATAAAAGCTGCAGGATTTCTGTCTCTTCTTTCATGATATAATGAAATCATAAAGAAATGGAACTTTAAATGATATCTCACTCTGTGTGGAAAGAAAGGAAGAGGGCCATGAAGACTGCCGTGTATCATTCTCCCTTTGGAGATATGGAGCTTGACTATGAAGAAGACGCCCTGACGGCGCTGAAGATGGCAAAGAAGAAAGCAGTGGGAGAGGCGCCGGAGGGATTGGCGCTTGCGGTGTTTCAGGAGCTGGATGAATATTTTCAGGGGAAGCGGAAAACCTTTGACATCCCCCTTCGGACCCATGGCACACCTTTCCAGGAAAAGGTGTGGGCAGCCCTTCGGGCCATTCCCTATGGGGAGGTGAGGAGCTACAAAGAGGTGGCGGAAGCCATCGGCCATCCGAAGGCCTATCGTGCCGTGGGCATGGCGAATAACGCCAATCCCATTTTCATCATCGTCCCCTGCCATCGGGTGATTGGCGCCGACGGTTCCCTCACCGGCTACGGCGGCGGTCTTCCCATGAAGAAGGCCCTGCTTAGTCTGGAGAAGGGGAATCGGATTTCATAAATGAAAAAGCCTGTCCTCATGGGGGGACAGGCTTTTTGCTGCCGTGGACCACAGATGAATTTAAAAATTCTTATATTCATCTTCCGTGCCCGTTAATTCTGCCCAGCGGGCGGCAAGCAGTTTTGCATAATCAATATAAAATAGACCATAGCAGCCCAGAGAATAACCGTCATTTACTTCAATCAGCAGGGTTCTTCCATCATTGGTCAAACCAAAATCCAGGGAACATCCGGCGGGGGCGTTCTCGTAATCCTGTACAGCTCTTTTGATTATGCCCGAATCCGGCATTTGCTCCCAGGTCCCGCGGTAACGTCTGACATCAAGAATCTTTCCGTAACGGACAAAGCAGCGCCATTCTGTTTCAAAATGCACCGGTTCAGAGCACCAGACCGGAATATCACGTGCCCAGTTTCCGCAACCAATCAAATCTTTAGGAGAGCGTACAAGTACACCGGTGATTTCTTTGTCTGCAACGGATTTTACGAATACCGGCCATTGCTCCGGGTGGTGGTTGATTGTATTGATGGTAGACTTCCAGATTTTTCTGCCCAGATAAGGTCTCAGCGGTATCGGATAATTTGTGTCTGGAATAGGAAATCCCATATCTTGCAAATGCATCTGAACCGTACCTACATATCCAACCAGAATATCCGATGGCTCTTTAATCTGCTGCATCTCTGCGGGAGTATGGAAAAATTTTATTTCTGCCCCCAGCTCTTCAAATCCGCACATAGCCCAGAAAAAGTCTCTGTCTAATGGAAGGTTATCACTGCGTGCCTGTATCCATACTTTCACGATATTTGCCCCTCTTTCTGAAATTCAAGAATATGGGCATTATTGAAAAATCATAGAATCAGTCCTGCTTTTTCCAAAGCGGATACAAAGGAATTAATGATTAATTCTTCCCGAATCCCAATATCCTGTTTGGTGAAATTGGTGTGAGTTTCAGCAATGTCTAATAATTCTGCATCCATCGTACCGGCTTTCGCCTTTCCGGATGTGGTCGTATAGCCTTTGTAGTATTTTATTTTATCCGCAAATTTGTAATCAGCAGCCCGGATATTGATTGTTTTTTCCAATAAAGCTTTGTTGCCCAATGATTCCAAATCAGACCGCGAAATATTTCCATCGCTTTCCTGCTGCTTTTTGGAATAGATATGTTCTATTTCCAGATTAGTTTCAGCTGGAATGATATCCTGTTTGGGATTATGGTACATCCACCAGGCCAGCATTGATTTAGTAATTATGCGATTATTTGTGAATTCAAAATTATGAAGAGATGTTAATAAACTCCCTTTGTCAAATTTAAAGTTGCTAAACCGAACGGGAGCATTATTTACAATATTAATCATTTCCGGATAAGCCGGAATTCGCAATGCATTCACACCCGGACGCATGATGGCATAGGCCCAGATAAACAATGTAATGGTGTTCAAAAAATGATACAGTTTGTCATCATCAAGCAGGTCATTGGTATTTTTATTGTGCAGATAATAGGCTGATAAAAGGTAAGTCCACATTCCATTTGGCGCGAAACGAAGGACTCCCAGCTGCTTTAACACTCTCTCAGAGAAAACTGATTCATTTTGCGTAGCTACATTTTCCCAGAACCTGGCTAAATCCTCTAACCTCCCCAAAGTTTCATTATTCCGCAGCAGCGTATAGTTGTTTTTTTCATAAAATTTCCGAAGAGCTTCTGTAGTACTATTTTTGATTCCCTGCCTGGCTCTTTCGTAGTACATATAGCGCGTGAATAATTCATCCATGGGGGAACCATATTGCGTTGGGAAAATCTGTCCGCAAAGCGCTTCCAGCTTTTTCCACCGGTCAATGAATTCATCCTTTTGATTCTGGTCGGAATAGAATTTATAGAACTGTGCTTTGAAAATATCTGTATCAGCTAGTGGCTTTCCACGATCGTTCAATGTGGAAAAAATGCGCAGTGCGGTATCCTGTGATTCGGCTTCGATGGGCAATAAAATGCAGTTCTGCATAATCCTTGTAGGAAGATATGCAAAATAGCTTGGGTATTGGGATAAAAAATCATCAATCTTATTTTGGAAGAAACGGAATACGCGGGCATACCGGCTGACCTGGCTTGGTTGAACCTGGCCTGTTTTAAGTATGGTCAGGAATTCATCTTTGTCGTTATCTGAAGATACATCGGAATCGATTTTTAACTGCTCTTTATTGGGCTTGCCAAATTCATCGGTTTTCCATATGCACTTTGCAATATTTTCAGCTGTACTGATGGAATTGCGGTCCTTCATACTGCCAAATTTAGAATAAAAGGCGCGAAGTAAGAGCATCAGAGTTGTTAAACGCTGCTGACCATCAATGATTTCAAGCTTTTTATCATTATTTCGGAAGGTTACGATTGGACCCAAAAAATATTCATCATTGCTGTTAAACTGAGAGTAGTCATCTTGAGGGAATGCAAATGCAAAAATATCGTCCCAAAGGGTTTCACATTCAGATTCACCCCAGGCATATGGCCGCTGATAATCCGGAATTAAAAAGTCTGACCGTTTATCTGAAAAAAGCTGGAAAATTGTCTGTTGATCAATATTCAATTTTGACATAAGTCCGCCTCCCATACTTTCATAATCATGTATTTTGCTTCCCTGGGCCAATTCATCTTTATAACACTATATATTTTGATTATACCATAGAATCCTATCAAGACCTGTGCGCATTTGGGAATAAAAGGAAAGAGAGGTGAAACCACAAAAAAACAGAGTCAGCTGAAAGAGACTCTGTTTAGTATTATTTCGGTCCATTTTACAGTTCACTGAACAGGGGCACAAAGTCCATGAATGCGGTGCAGAGGATGGTGGTGAGGAGGACGGTGAGGAGGGAGAGGATGACGCCGTATCGTATCTGGGCGGAGGCGGAGAGGCCGTAGCCTATGGGGATGGCTCTGGTGGAAATGGGGAGGATGTAGGCGCAGTTGGCGGCGGCGATGGTTCCGAGAATGTAGGGGATGGGGTTCAGGGAAAGGGATGTGGTCATGCCGATGACCACGGGGATGGAAATGGAGGCGGAGGCGGTGTTGCTGGAGATTTCCGACATGAAGCAGGCAAAGAGGCAGGCCATGGCCATGACCGGGAGGCCGGGGGAAAGATGGAGGCCGGCGATGAGGAGGGAAAGTTCCTTGATGGCGCCTGTTCCAATGACCAGTTTCCCCAGGGCCAGGCCGCTGGCGAAGAGGGCAATCATGCCCCACATGACGTGGCTTTCGGCGTATTTCCAGGTGAGCATGGGCTCTCCTTTTTCATCTTTCAGGAAGAACATGAGCAGGCCCAGGAAGAGGAATACATAGGCCGGTTTCATGGCTGGCAGGTAAGGCGCAAAGAGGGGACGGAGGAAGGCGAGCACGGTGGCGGCGGTAAAGAGGACAAGACCGATGATTTCACCCCGTTTCATGGGGCCGAAGGAGGCGTACATGGAGCGGAAGTAGTCCCTGGTGCCGGGAAGTGATTTCATGGGGCAGGGCAGGAGAAGAAGGAAAAGGAGGTTCATAAGGAAAATAAGGATGAGAATGGGCAGGAAACGGATGACCCAGTCGAAGTACATGAATTCGTGGCCCGTCAATTTTTCCAGATAGGAAACGGCCACCAAATTGGCGGAGGAGCCGATGGGGGAGCCGAAGCCGCCGATGCCGCTGCCCCAGCCGATGGCAAGGAGGATGGGGATGGCGGTTTTGCTTTTGCTGATGTCCTTCTCGCCCACGAAGTGGAGCATGGCGGCGGCAATGGGGCAGAAGATGGCGGCCACCACCACATTGGGCAGGAAAACGGACAGGGCCGTGGAGGCCAGGAACCACACAAAAATCTGGCTCTTCATGGAGGTACCGATGGAACAGAGAGCTTTCACGGAAATCCGTTTGTCCAGTCCCGTGGTGGTCCAGGTGAGGCAGATGAGGTCGCTGCCCAGAAGGAGTACAGCGATTTCGGAGAAATACTGGCTGATGACAGGGGCCATGGGAATGAGGTTAAAGATGGAGTTCACCACGATGGGGATAAAGGCAGTGACGTAGATGGAAACGGGCCGGAAAATCCACCACAGCGCCATCCACAGGGCGCAGGAGAGGGCCAGGGCAGCAGCGGGTTCGAAGGTGCCGGTGAGAAGAAAAGCGGAAAGACAAAAGGCGGCGGGGCCGCTGAATAATGCAAGATTCTGTTTCATGGAAAACACCTCTTTGGAGTTAGTGAGCTAGTGGGCTGGTGGGATAGTGGGACAGTGGGACAGTGGGGCCGCTATCGGCTGTCCGCTTACCGCGGACGATGGGTTGTATTCCCGAAAGAAAGAGGGTTCAGGCGCCTTACGGCGTCCGGGTTCAAGCCGCCATTGGGCGGACGCCCTTGGCAGCTCCGGTTCCGCCCGCAGAGCGGGCTGGTTCAGAGGGAGTTATATATGCTGCTATATGCTGCCTGCGGTAGCGCCCCATGAGCGAAAGCGAACACAACCTTTCTACACAACCTGCGGCGTCAGCCGCACCCCTTCGTGCCCTTTGGGCGCCCCCTTTTTGAACCCTTTGAACCCTCTGAACCCTTTGAACCCGGGCCGCAAAGCGGCCCTTTTATATCCATTATATCCACTGCAAATTACATTGGAAAACTGTTATTTATTGTATATAATACAGATAAAATATAGTAACAGGAGGGGCCATGAATTTCTTATCCATGAAATATTTCCTCATGCTGGCACAGGAGAGGAGTTTTACGAAGGCAGCGGAGAAGCTGCATATTACCCAGCAGACCCTGTCTGCCCATATCGCTGCCTTGGAGAAGGAGACGGGGACGAAGCTTTTTGTGCGCCATGTGCCGCTTACGCTCACGGACAGCGGCGAGGTGTTTCTCCGTTATGCCCGCCTGTTTTCCCGAAATGAGCGGGCCCTGAAGCGGGAGCTCTCCGATGTGTCCGGCCGGGTCGAAGGGACTCTCCGCATCGGCATTGCACCGTCCCGGGGACAGGTGATGCTGCCGCCGGTGATTGACCGTTTCCAGAAGTCCTATCCCCACTGCCGCATACGACTTTTGGAAATGGCCAATGAAAATATATGGAACCGGTTGAAACGGGATGAAATCGACGTGGCCATGGCAAGGCTTCCCGGGGAAATGCCGGGGATTTCCCACCGGCCCTGGATGAGGGAGGAAATCGTGCTCCTCATGGCCAGGGAGCTGGCGGAGAAGCTGTGGGGAAAGGAGGGGGAAGCCCTTTTTGCGGGAGATGAAAGGAAGAAGGGCCTTTCCCTGCCCTTCGGGGACTGTCCTTTTCTCTTAAACAGTGAAAATGATATTGCCGGTGCCCTGGCAAGGCAGCTTTTCCGGCGGGCCGGCTTTGCGCCCCATGTGGCGGTGGAGTCGGAAAATATGGGTACCATGCTCCGTCTCTGCCTTCTGGGAAGGGGTGCCTATTTCTGCCCGGAAAATCTGGCAAGAGCCCTGCTTTCAAAGGAGGACTGGGAAAAACTCCGTGTCCTGCACTTTGAAGAAGGAGGCTATGAACTTTCCTTCGGCTGGCAGACCGGAAGCCACCGCTGGCAGATGATAGATCAGTGGGTGGAAGAAGTTAGACGATAGACGATAGAAGATAGATGATAGATGATAGATGATAGACGATAGACGATAGAAGATAGAAGATAGAAGATAGAAGATAGAAGTTAGACGATAGAAGATAGAGGATAGATGGGGCGCGGCTGCGCTGAAGGTTGTGTAGACAGGGTATGTTCGCTTCCGCTCAGGTGGCGGGAAGGACATGGGGATAGCTTATATGCATAAAAAACTCTCCTGCAGGCAGTAGGAGAGTTTTTTATTTTGTGGATTTATGAGTGGGCTGGCGTGGTTTCCGTTGTCTAGGGAAGCACTGATTAATTCATAGAGTCTGCTTTTATAAGAATTTTTATGCACTGCTTCGTCATGGGACTCCTTA
>NZ_UPZP01000090.1 GCF_900538805.1 uncultured Dialister sp. | reverse complement strand
CCCTTAGCCTGCCCATAAGAGGGCTTTCCTTTTGGCTGGCCGACCGGCCATTCTTCACTTCGTTCAGAATGACGGGTTCGGCGGGAAGGTTATGCCGTAACGCAGGCTATAAACTGCGGCGCCAGCCGCCACCACAACCCTCGGCCCAAAGGGCCGTCAAACCGAAGAACCCTTGTGCCCACAGGGCGCATCGATCTTAAGAACCTTTTTCATTCACAACCCTCGGGGCGAAGCCCCGTCAACCCGGGCCCTTCGGGCCTTCACATAGTTTTTCCACGCCTTTGGCGTTTATTTCCATACAGAAAGGAAGCGTTCAACAGATGAAATCAATTTACAAGAAAGGTGCTCTTCTGGCCGCAGCAGCTCTGATGGCCTTTGCTATTACGGGGTGCGGCGGTTCCGGCTCCAACTCCAAAACCGCAAAAGATACCCTTACCGTAGGGGTGACGAACTTTGCGGACAGCCTGGAACCCACGGACAACTACTTCGGCTGGCAGGTCATGCGCTATGGCATCGGCGAATGCCTGGTTCATTTTGACGGCAAAATGAATGCAGAGCCCTGGATTGCAGAAAGCTGGAAGGTGTCCGATGATAAAATGTCCTGGACCTTTAAAATCAAGGACATCAAGTTCTCCAACGGCACACCGGTCACCGGCGAAGCGGTGAAGAAATCCATTGAACGAACCTTTGCCAAAGCGCCGAGGGCAAAAGCCATGTTTGAACTGGACCACATCACCGCCGACGGCCAGAATGTAACCATTTATACGAAGAAACCTGTGGCCACCCTGCCGGGCATGCTGGGGGACCCCCTCTTCATCATTGTGGACACCGATTCCGACGGCAAGGTGGACTTTGCCAAGCAGGGCCCTGTCTGCACCGGTCCCTACATGGTGAAATCCTTCTCCAAGGCAAAGACGGAACTGGACGCCAACCCCCATTACTATGACAAGGTGCCCTTTGCCCATGCCCAGATCAATACCATCGACGATCCAAACACCCGGGCCATGGCTCTCCAGAAGGGTGAAATCGATGTGGCAGTAAACATTGCACCCGGCGACATGCAGCTTTTCCAGGACAAGAATAAATTCACCGTAAGCACCATTTCCTCCATCCGCGACGTGCTGGCCCGCCTTAACGTTTCTGAAGGCAAACCCCTGGCCGACAAGAATGTGAGAAAGGCGCTGCTCCAGTCCCTGGACCGCGACACCTACTGCAAAGTGCTCCTGAAGGACACCTTCACTCCCGGCGGTCCCCTCCTTCCGCCGTCCGTGGATTACGGTTTCGACAAACTGAAGGCGGAATACCCGGATAACTACAATGTGGAAAATGCAAAGAAACTGCTGGCAGATGCCGGCTGGAAGGATACCGACGGCGACGGCTATGTGGATAAGGACGGCAAGAACCTGGAACTCGATTTCATCTACTACAGCGGCCGCGCAGAACTGCCTCTCTTCGCCGAAGCTACCCAGTCCGACGCCAAGAAAGTAGGCATCAAGGTGAACCTGAAGAACGTGGACTATAACGTCCTTGACGGCATCGGCACCCGCGGCGAATACGACATGCTTATTTCCAACGTGCTGGCCGAACAGGCGGGGGATCCGGAAGTGTTCATCAACATGTACTGGAAGACCAATGTGAACGGCAGCAACCCGCAGAACGGCTCCGGCTACAGCAATCCGGCATACGACGCCCTTTCCGACCAGCTGGCAGGGGAATTCGACCCGGCGAAGAGAAAGGAAATCATCGAAAAGATGGAAAAAATCATCCAGGACGATGCGGCCACCCTGGTCTTCGGCTACCCCCAGACCAATATGATTTCCAGCAAGAAAGTCAAGAATGCGGACATTAAGCCCTGCGACTACTACTGGGTAACCAAGGACATCGTTCCGGCAGAGTAAGAGAGTAGAGACACCTGCGGCGGCTGGAGGTATTCCCGATTGCAAGCGGGTTCAAAGGGTTCAAGCCGCCATCGGGCCTTTGGCCCTGGGCGGCCCGGGTTCCGCCCACAGAGCGGGCTGGTTCAGAGGGGATTGTTGTATGCCGCTGACGCGGCAACGAAAACCGTACAACCGCGCCGGTGGTACCTTTTCCCTCTATAAGCACAGTTCGGTCGGGCGGAAAGATGATACTCATTCGTTACTCTACAGGGCGTCTTACTTTGTCTGACTTGCATATCCTATGCAGGCTGTACACTGAAAGAGGAGGCGAGCCCATGCCGCCGTTAAGGCGGCATTATAAAACTCATTGCCCGAAGGGCAATCCGCAACCCTCTGAACCCTCTGAACCTTTTGAACCCTCTGAACCCTTATTTCATAAAGTATTAGGAGCCAATATGCTGTTAGAAATCAAAGATCTGGGCATTGCCTATGGTAAGGCAGAGCCCGTTGTACGCCACGTTTCCTTTAACCTGGAGCAGGGAGAAATTCTTGCCATTGTAGGGGAATCGGGGTCAGGAAAGACCACGGTCATCCGCGCCATCCAGCATGTGCTGCCTGGAGGCGGGCACATTGCAGAGGGAACCGTGATTTTCGAAGGAGAAGATACCCGGGAGCAGTCTCCTGAAACGCACCGCATGCTGGATGGGAAGGACGTTTCCATGATATTCCAGGACAGCGGCGCCATGATGAATCCCATCCGTCCCATTGGCGTCCAGTTCAGGGAATACCTGGCCCTTCACGGCATGACCGATGAGAAGGAAGCCCATGAGCGCATGGTGGACATGCTTTCCATGGTGCGTCTGCCGGATCCGGAGCAGATTCTGAAGAGCTACACCTTTGAACTCTCCGGCGGCATGCGGCAGCGTGTGGGCATTGCCATGGCCATGGCCTTTCATCCCAAACTCCTTCTCGCCGATGAACCCACCAGCGCCCTGGACGTAACCACCCAGGCCGCCATTGTGAAGGAAATGATGGAAGTCAGAAAAAAGATGAATACCGCCATCATCATCGTCACCCACAACATGGGCGTGGCAGCCTATATGGCAGACCATATCATGGTCATGAGACAGGGACGGGTGGTGGAATACGGGAAAGCGGAGGAAGTCATTTACCATCCGAAAGAGGACTACACGAAAATGCTTCTAGCCGCCGTACCGGTACTGGGAGGTGAGACGGCATGAAGGGATATGGAGAAGAAATCCTCCGCATGGAGGACATTGTGAAAACCTTCGACCTGGGCGGCGGAAAAAAGCTCACCGCCTCGGATCATGTAAATATCAGCCTCCACAAAGGAGAAACCCTGGGTATCGTCGGGGAATCGGGCTCCGGAAAATCCACCCTGGCCAAAATCCTGACACGCCTCTACACCATGGACAGCGGGCGCATCCTCCTTCACGGAAAGGATATGACCGCCCTTGCAGGGGAAGAATTCCGGCAGGCCAGGAAAAATATCCAGATGGTTTTCCAGGACCCCTCCACGGCCTTTGATCCCAAGCAGCGGGTCAAAGACATTATCTGCGAACCCCTTCGGAACTACGGCCTCATCAGGAAAGAAGAGGTGGGAGACAGGGCCAGGGAAATGCTGCGCCTGGTGGACCTGCCGGAGGATTTTGCAGACCGCTATCCAAACAATATGTCCGGCGGCCAGCGCCAGCGCATCGCCATCGCCCGGGCTCTCGTACTGAAGCCGGAAATCATCATCTGTGACGAAGCCACCAGTGCCCTGGACATGTCGGTGCAGAAAACGGTGATCGAACTTCTTCACCGACTGCAGATGGAAACAGGCGTGGCCTACTTCTTCATCTGTCACGACCTGGCCCTGGCCAACATGTTCTGCGATAACATCGTAGTCATGCAGCACGGCAGGGTGGTAGAAAAAATCCACGACCTCTCCGAAGCTAAAGACCCCTATTCCAAAAAACTCCTGGCCTCCGTCTTCACCATAGAAGAAGGGAAAAACAAAATCCTGCCGGACGAACTGTTTGGGTAGGGGGTAGTGGGCTGGTGGGCTAGTGAGATAGTGGGACAGTGAGACAGTGAGACAGTTTCCTGCCGATATGAAACACATTGATGCCATGTCGAGTAGGAAACCATACGCGAATAGTTTCCTGTCGGTATGAAACACACTGGCGCCAAGTCGGACAGGAAACCATACGCAAACAGTTTCCTGTCGGTATGAAACACATCTGTCCCAAGCTGAATAGGAAATCATACGCAAATAGTTTCCTGTTGGTATGAAACACATCTGTCCCAAGCCGAATAGGAAACCATACGCGAATAGTTTCCTGTCGGTATGAAACACATTGATGCCATGTCGAGTAGGAAACCATACGCAAATAGTTTCCTGCCGATATGAAACGCACTGGTGCCAAGCCGAATAGGAAACCATACGCGAATAGTTTCCTGTCGGTATGAAACGCATCTGTCCCAAGCCGGACAGGAAACCTTTCGCAAACAGTTTCCTGCCGATATGAAATGCATTGGCCACAAGTCGGACAGGAAACTTATTATATATAAGGAGAGTACATTTATTATGAAGAAAATCATAGCACTGGCTGCAGCGGCAGCCCTGACTGCCGGCGTTTCTGCTTTTGCAGCCAATCCCTTTTCCGATGTTTCCACCGATGACTGGGCTTACCAGGCGGTTTCCGACCTGTCTGACCAGGGGGTGGTGGAAGGCTACCCCGACGGCACTTTCAAGGGAGAAAGAAATATTACCCGCTTCGAGCTGGCCCAGATTATTGCCCGCCTCATGGCGAAGGAAGACCAGCTGAATGCAGAGCAGAAAGCCACCCTTGACAAACTGGCCGGCGAATACGCCGATGAACTGGCAAACCTTGGCCTTCGCGTTTCCAACCTGGAAAAGAAGGCAGGTAATCTGTACTGGTCCGGCGACGCTAAAATGTGGTATATCAATAACTCCAAGGAAACCAGAGCGGATACCTGGAAGGGACGTATGAGAATCAAAGTGAAGGGCCAGGTCAATGATTCCACCTATGTACAGGGCCGTATCAAGAACCAGATGGATTTCAAGGGGAACGATACCTCTGAGACCACCATGGACTGGCTCTATGTAAACCATACCTTCGGTGATGCCAATGTGACCCTGGGCCGTATGCCTGTCACCATTTATGACGGATTCATGTTTGATGCAACCCTGAAAGGGGCAAAACTGGCCTATGGAAAGGATGGATTTGATGCTTCCGTTTCCTTTGGCCGTCTCATGAATAATGGATGGCTTTACGATTCCTCCACCTTTGATACCTTCCTGGCGGAAGCAGGCTACGACTTCGGCGCTGCCAAATTGAGGGCGGCCTATGTGAAGCTGCCGGGAAACAAGGGGAAGGAAACTGCCCATTTTGATAATATGTGGAGCACCCACCTTTCCGTCCCAGTGGACAATTTCCAGATTTTCGGTGAATACTGGGATTCCAATGCCAAAAAGGCGGACAAGTCCTGGCAGGCCGGCCTGGGATACAGCAATTTTTCCTTGAAGAAACCGGGCACCTTTGACCTCAATGTGACTTACAACAAGGTGGGGTATAATGCCAACCTGGACGGCACTACCTATGATACAGGGGAAGTATGGAGTGGTATTCCCAAAGACAGGACATTGACTTACTGGAGCGTTTTCGGCGATGTGGCCCTGCAGAAAAATGTGTCCCTCCATGGTGAATATGCCTTTGACATCGACAACCGGAAAGATGGCTTTGACAGCAGCGCCTGGTCACTGGCACTGAACTATAAGTACTAAGGAATCACTGATTTATTCATAGAATTTGCTTTTATAAGAATTTTTATGTACTGCTGCGGCAGGGGGGGCTCCTTACACAGCTGGCTGTTCGGGTTGACTTATTCCTTGCGTTGAATAAAAATGCAGGAGTGAAATTCGATAACGATTTAATCAGCCCTTCCCTGATTGAATGAAGAAAAGGCTGCGAAGAAATGAATGAACCATTTCTTCACAGTCTTTTTTATTTCATATCCATAGGGGACTGCTGAAATGACCATGAAGCGGCGCATGGCGGATATTCCCCGGTGCGCTATTAGTTTTGTCCCAATAGATAGAATTAAAAACTTTTGAATTTTTAAAGTTGAAAAATTAACGAATATTATATATAGTTAATATAGATGATTTATAGAATGTTATAAGATGGGGAGTTACCAGGAGGTTTCTATGAACAGGCGGTTGAAAAAAGTAATGGCAGCGGTCATTCTGATGGGGGCCATGGCCATAGTCCAGGGATGCGGCGGAAACAGGGAAGAAGCAAAGGCCGGCAGCGGCGACAGAGTGCTGACGGTGGCTACGGAAGCGGCCTACCCGCCCTTCCGCTATGTGGGCAGGGACAAACACCTGGTGGGATTTGAAATCGACCTGGCCAAAGAAATCGGACGGCGTATGGGGGCGGAAATCGAAATCAGGGACATGCCCTTTGACAGGCTTCTGGATGCAGTGGCAGGCAAACAGGTAGACATGACCATAGGTGCCATTACGGTGACGGAACAGAGAGAAAAGCAGGTGGCCTTCTCCGATTCCTACTACAGGCTGAGCGGCTATTCCCTCATTGTAAAAAAAGGAAATCCCCCGGTCCGGAATGAAGAGGAACTGGCCGGCAGGGTGGTGGCGGCCAAACGGGGCTCCACCAGTGAAGCAGAGGCGAAGGAGCACCGGCTACGGAAAATCGTATCCATGGACCATTATGCAGATATCTTTCGGGCCGTGGAGGCAGGAGAAGTGGACGTGGGCATTACGGGAGACCAGGCAGCCATTTATGAACTGTCACATGGCGGCAGCAGCCATCTGACCCTTTCCGGCACGATTCCTACGGAAGATAACTTCGCCATTGCCCTTTCAAAGGACAATCCCCGGCTGAAGGAAGAAGTGAATGAAGCGCTGAAGCGCATCATGGACGACGGAACCTATGACAGCCTCACTAATAAATGGTTCTTCGCCAAGGCCGTGGATAAGGAGTAAATCACTGGGGCAGCATAAAGGGGCGTGAAGAAATGATTCACATTTCTTCACGCCCCTTTTTATGTATGCGGCCCGCAGCCATGTCATCTCGAGCGGGGCTGCATGCCGTTATGGAAGCGGATGGTTCTGTTCTGTTTGTCTCTGAGCCCCGAGATCTCCCGTGCCCATGGGACTGTGCCGCTGTGAAAGGAAATTTCTTCATGGCTCCGATTTCCCACACTGCAAATTATTTCCTCTATCCTGCATCGGCCAGGAAGGCCCGTCTCCCTGCCAGCCGGTTCACCAGGAAGGAGGCGCAGGAGGCGCGGATGACCTGGTCCAGGAGAAGGGCGCACCAGGTGCCGATAAGCCCCATGTCCAGCACATAAATGAAGAACGCCGTCATGAGAGGGCGCAGGAAGGTGATGGACAGGAAGGAATAGGCCGCCACCTGGGCCGTCTGCCCGCTGCCCCGGAGAATGCCGGCGCCCCAGAGGGCGATGGCTTCGGGGTAGCTTACCAGGGCGATGAAAATCATGATGGTTCCTGCAAGGACGTGAAGGGCAGGGTCCGGGGAGTAGATGGAAAAGATTTCATCCTTAAAGAAAAGGATGCTTCCGCAGGCGGCGGTGGAAAGAATCATGCACCAGCGAAGCCCCCTCTTCCGGTACTGCTGCCAGTCGGCGCCGCTTCCCCGGCCCACGGCCTGTCCTGCCGTCACCATGCCTGCTTTGCCGAAACCCATGATGAAATCATAGTAAATATCGCAGATATTCATGCAGATACTGTGCACCGCAAAGGGCATCGTGCCAAGTCCGGCGGCCATGCGGGAAAAGAGCACCATGCCGATGCGTTCGCTTCCCTGCTCACTCAGGACGCTGCCGAAAAGGGGTCCCACCTTTTTGAAATAGGCCATATCCGGAATCCACCGTCCCCCGTGGAAGAAGCCCTCCCGCCGGAGGAGGAAATAGGAATAGAGGAGCGAAAAGAGGGTGCCTGCGGCGGTGCCGATGGCGGCGCCCAGGACCCCATAGGCAGGGACGGGCCCCAGACCACGGATGAGGAGAAAGCTCAGTGCTGCGTTCAAAAGATTTCCGCAGATATTGGTCTTCATAATGGAAGCCGTATCCCCGTAGCCCAGCTGCACCGCCTGCAGGATGAGGGTGAGGGATGTGAAATACACCGCCAGAAGCGCCAGCGGGCCGTACTCCATGGCCTGCGGCAGATAATCCGGCGATGCTCCCATGAGGATGAATATATCCTTGAGGAAAAGATAGAACAGTCCATGAAGCAGGCCCAGTGCCAGGGCTCCCAGAAAGATGGATTTTTTCAAAAGATCCGCCGACGGCTCCTTCTCTCCCCGGCCCGCATAATTACAGGACACCAGCGTCACCGCCGACGCCAGGGAACGGGAAAAACAGAGAAGGATAAGCCGGGGCTGGAGGAAAATGCTTACCGCAGCCACAGAAAGACTCCCCAGAGCCCCCACCAGGATGAGATCCGTGGAAGCCAGGAGAATCATAAAAAGCCCCTCCAGTGCGGCAGGCAGTGCAATTTTCAGGTAATGTCTGTCGTAGCAGTTCATATGGTTCCTTAAGATACAAGCTGTTCATTAAAATGAAATATTATAACATTAAATAATTATAATAATATTATACAGGAAAATGAGAGACTGGGCAACTTGATGATTTCAAGAAATGGGCTGTCCGCTGTCCGCTGTCCGCCGATGCTGGACTGTATTCCCGAAAGCAGAGAGACATCAGACTTCAGACTTCGGACAATCAGACGCCCCTTCCCGTCGACTGGTATTTACCGACGGATGAGTCACTGGCGGCGTTTACCGAGATTCTTCGCTTCGCTCAGAATGACCTGTGCGGCGGGAAGGAAAGCGCGTAACGCCCTCGTGTCCCCTTGAGGGGAATGCCGCGAAGCGGCAAAGGGTGTACGGGATATCATGCCGAAAAGACACTCTACACTGAACTGACTGCCAAACGGCAGCTTCCCGCCGACCGGTATTTACCGATGGATGAGTCACTGGCGGCGTTTACCGAGATTCTCCACTCTCCCAATGGCACAAGCCGCATTGGGACGGAGATCTCGGGGCTCAGAGTCTCAATAGAGCCAAATACCTTTGCTCTCATATCGACATGCAGCTCCGCTCGAGATGACAAT
>NZ_UPZP01000089.1 GCF_900538805.1 uncultured Dialister sp. | reverse complement strand
ATAGGCTTCCAGTTTTTCGGAAAGGATGTCGTTGGTCTGGTGCTCCAGTCCTTCCGCCAGTTCATGGGCTTCGCTCCAGGAGAAGTGGAGGTAGTCCACCAGGAATACTTCCCACAGGGCGTGGTAGCGGAGCAGACGGCCCGCTTCTTTCCGTCCCTTTCTTGTCATCTTGCTGCCTTTGTAGGCCGTATAGTCCACGTATCCCTGTTTCTGCAGTTTTGTAATCATCTCACTGACGGAGGGCGGGGATACCTGGAGCGTCTGTGAAAGTTCCTTGTTCGTGACAATGTCATGGGTTTCACTAAGCAGATAAATCGCCTTTAAATAATCTTCCTTGCCAGATGTCATGATAGTACCTTCTTTCTCCTGAAGAAAAACAGAGCCCAAAATATTTTAAAAAAATAAATTTCCCTCTTATTCATTTTTTATTATAGGCTCTATTGACATCAAGCACAAGAGAAAAGTAATTTTTTTTATGGTATTTATAAAGTGACTATCGCATATGAGGTAAGTGATATTAAAAAACAGTCGACGGGAAGAATTGCCGGGTGTGGAGATGAAAGCAATCTGCTTCCGGCTGCCAGCTGAGTCTTACTCGATGCCTTGGGATTCATCAACAGAAACTGCATTACAGTGATTAGCCGCCGCTGGCGGCTTTTATAATGGCGCCGCAGGCGCCCACCCCGCCAGCGCAGCGTGTCTTTATAACTCCCGAGGGCGGAGCCCTCAGAACCAGCCCGGAAGGCGGAGCCGTTCCCGGGCCGAACCCTTGGGGCCCAGGACCGCAGGTCCGGAGGCCCCATCAACCCTCGAGCCCGTAAGGGCGAGTCAACCTTCGGGAATACAGTTTATCTCCAACAATACCTCCATCACCTATGGTCCTTCGCCTCTTCCTTGGCCAGGCGGTCGCAGAGTTCGTTGTATTTTGTCCCCACATGGCCCTTGACCCACTGGAAGAGAATGTGGTGTCTTTCCATGAGGCCGTCGATGGCGGTCCACAGGTCCCGGTTCAGCACCGATGTGCCCTGCACTGTTTTCCAGCCGTTTTTCTTCCACTTGTCCACCCAGCCCTTGGTGAAGGCCTGCTGGAGGTACCTGCTGTCAGTGTGGAAGGAAATGGTGTGGACCCTGCCGTCGTCCGCCATTTTGAGAGCTTCATAGGCCGCCCGAAGTTCCATGCGGTTATTGGTGGAGGAGGGCTCTCCACCGGTTAATGTGAGAAGTTCTTTTCCGTCGGTGCTTAAAAAGACCGCCGCAAATCCGCCGGGGCCGTCGGGGTTCACCAGGCAGGAGCCGTCGGTGTAGATGGTGAGCTTTTCGGGCAGGGAAATGGTCATGGAAACGCCGTTGTAGGAAAGGATGCTGTCATCCAAAGGGTGGATGTGGGGCGGATAGAGGACTTCCAGTTTCCGAATATCCGGGATTTCCTTTTTCACTGCAGCTATAGGGGCGCCACAAGCGGCAGCTTCTTTCACCGGTTTTCCATACCAGGCCTCCGCTTCCTCCCTGGTGACGAAGCCTTTGTAAACGGCGCCGGGAAATCCCTGCACCTGTTTCTGGCAGTCCGGCCAGTTGTAGTAAACCCCCGGTTTCTTTCCTTTTTTTACAATATAATATTTCTTTTTGGCTGATGTTTTGAAATTTTTACGTATCATTCTGATTTCCTTTATAAAAAAAGCACGGATTCATGTGAGAATCCGTACTCCCTACATGGTCAGTGTTCCGTCTTCCACCATTTTCCAGAAGCAGTAGAGGGTGGCCTTCGTATCCTCCAGGCTGTCATGCCAGCCGCCGCCTTCGTAGCCGTAGTAATCGGCGCAGGTTATGAGCTTCTGGTACCTGTAGTGGCCGTATTTATTGAGGGGCAGGTTTCTTTCCTTTCCGTAGCGGTCGGAGAAGGGGCCCATGAGGTCGATGGGCCGAAGCTGCAGGCGGCCGGGAACATAGACGCCGTTCTGCCGGAGCATTTTCAGGTCGAAGGAAATATTATATCCCACCACCGCCTTCGCGTGGCGGAGAAGATGGGAAATATCATTCTTCCGGGCCTGGATGGAGGGCTTATCCGCCACCATGGCCGGTGTGATATGGTTCACCGCCATGGCGCCGGGCCAGCTTGCCGTGTGATCCGGTTTGAAATATTCATTCATGAGGACCTGTCCTTTTCCGTCAAGGATGGATACCTGCAGCAGCTCCGCGTCTCCCATAAAACCGGTGGTTTCCGTATCCAGCACAAGGATTTCGTTTCTATTCATCATCATCACTTCCTAAAAAAGGCGCAGAGAAACCTGCGCCGTCACTTTTTATTCCTCTTCCCAGGCCGTTTCCCTGCGGTAAGCCGCCCCATTGGGAAGGTCTTTATTTTTCATGGAATGGCGGAGCCTCCGGTTCAGCAGGGTCCGGATTTTCTTCTTTTCCCCGTTCCTGCTGGGCTGGATTTTTTCCATGTCTTCATCTTCCATGATTTTTTCCGTTTTTTCTTTGCCGTACATTTTCCGGGCATACTGGTTCAGTCTTGTCTCCCGGGTCACCTTCCGCGGTCTTTTCATGGCGTGATTCCTTTCCGGGGAAGCACCGGTTCAAGTGTATGAAATGAAGCAGTGCCTCCGTAACAATATCTCCTTTATGGTACCATGATTTGGCTGCTTTGACTAGTATAAAAGGGGCCGCTGTCCGGCCCCGGGTTCAAAAGGTTCAAAGGGTTCAGAAGGTTCAAAGGGTGGTGGATTGCCCTTCGGGCAATTATTTTATAATGACGCCTTTAGGGACAAGATTAACGGGCAGAAGTCCCGAAGGTTCTTAGGTTTGACAGCGCCTGTGGCGCTGAGGGTTGTGGTGGCGCCCTCTGAATAATCCGCTGCCTGCTGTCTATGATTTTTTCCCGCCGAATGGAGCTGGTACCTGTTATCTCATATACTGCATGTACCGAGATCCTTCGCTTACGCTCAGGATGACACTGCCCGGCGGGAAAGCTCTACAGGCAGCAGGCAGCGGTAAACAATAAGCTGATAGTCTCCCGTCTGAAATTCTATACATTCGGGATACAGTCCATCGCCCGGCGGACAGCGGTAAGCGGTAAGCCGATAGCGGACTTTTCCCTGTGAATTTCTGTGAACAGTAATTTCTACTATCCATAGTAGGTTCAAAAGGATTTTCTCCCATTATCTTGTGAATGTACAGAAAGGGAAAGAGATGGTAAAATTAAGTTATTCACAAGATTCTTCACTTATGAACAGCCTTATTCAAAGGCTCAGAATTTCCGTGTTTATCGAATTTCAGGTAAATTTTCACAGAAAACTTTCTCGTAGAAATTCACAGGTATTCACATATGATTCAAAGGAGATATTATGGATTTTTTCCTGCTTTGGGAACAGGTGCTGGACTACATCAGCAAGAATGACAGCCAGTACTACCAGATGTTCTCATACAATGTATTTCCCACATCCATGAATGATACCACCCTGGTCATTACCCCGGATAAACCTTATCTGGTACGGTGGATCAACGGGGTGTACAAGGGAAAGCTGGAGCAGATTGTGAGCCGGATTGCGGGGAAACCGATGAAGGTGGAAGTGGCCCTGCCCGATGAGTCCACCGCTCCCGCAGCGCCCCAGCCCCAGCCGGCGCCTTCTCCGTCTCCCGCCCCGGCGGCTCCTTTTCCGGAGGAGGAAAATCCCGCGACCCCTCCCATGCCGGCGCCTATTCCGGAGGCCCCGCCCACCGACCCCTTCCCTGAAGAAGTGGCACCGCCTGATTTTACCAATTTGAAGCCGAAGACCGCGGACCAGGTGACTCTGCCGGACATCCGGAACTATGAAGAGCTCCATGAGCCTTCCCTCTTTGATGCCGTTGGAAATATGCCGGAAACGAAGAAAAATTTCCAGCCCAACCCGGTGAATGAAGAGTACACCTTTGAAACCTTCGTCCACGGCAACTGCAATGAAATCGCTTACCAGGCCGCCTATGCCGTGGCCCAGACCGCCACGAATCCGAACCAGGCGGACCAGAAGATGAATCCTCTTTTCATCTACGGCCCCTCGGGACTGGGAAAAACCCATCTGCTTCACGCCATCTGTAACTATATACATACATATAAGCCAAGCCTGAAGGTGCTTTTCGTTTCCAGCGAAACCTTCACCAACGAGCTCATCGATGCCATCCAGAACCACACCATGCCCAAGTTCCGGGCGAAGTACCGGAACCTGGATTTCCTTCTCATCGACGATGTGCAGTTCTTCGGCTCCAAGGATTCCACGAAGATGGAAATCTTCAACACCTTCAACGAGCTCTTCGACAAGAAGAAATACATCATCATGACCAGCGACCGCACGCCGTCGGACATTGACAAGCTGGAAGACCGCCTGCAGAGCCGCTTCTCCAGCGGCCTGGTGGCTCCCATTTCACCGCCGGACTATGAAATCTGCTGCATCATCCTGCAGAAACGGGCGGAAAAAATGGGCATCACCCTGCCCAAGGACGTGGTGGACTACATTGCCAGCCACATTAATACCAATGTCCGTGAACTGGAAGGGGCCTTCAACAAACTGGTCACCTTCTCCCACATTAAAAGGGAACCCATTACCCTTGCCTTTGCCCGGGAAGCGCTGAAAGACCAGATTCCCATCGAAAGCGGCCAGGAGCTCACCGTAGATTTCATCATCGACACGGTGTGCAAATACTACGGCGTGAAGAAGGAAAAACTGCTGGGAAACGGGCGCCCCAAGAAAATCGTCATCCCCCGGCAGATTGCCATGTACCTCTGCCGCAACGAACTTCACGAATCCTATCCCACCCTTCGGGACTGCTTCAAACGGAAGGACCATTCCACCGTCCTCTACGCCTGCGAAAGGGTGGAAAACGATATGGCCAAAGACCCCCAGACAAGGGCTGCCGTGGAAGCCATCCGGAAACTGCTCCGGAAGCGGTGAGAAAAGGGTTTCCTATTCGGCTTGAAACCACTGTGTTTCTTACCGACAGGAAACTGTTTGCGAAAAGTTTCCTATCCGTCTTGAAACTACTGTGTTTCTTACCGACAGGAAACTATATGCGAAAAGTTTCCTATTCGGCTTGAAACCCTGTGTTTCTTACCGACAGGAAACTATATGCGAAAAGTTTCCTATTCGGCTTGAAACCAATGTGTTTCTTACCGACAGGAAACTGTTTGCGAAGGGTTTCCTATTGTGCCTGATACCATTGCGTTTCTTACCGACAGGAAACTATATGCGAAAAGTTTCCTATCCGGCTTGAAACCATTGCGTTTCATACCGACAGGAAACTTTATATAAAATGTTTCCTGTCCGGCTTGCCACATTTGTACCACCTCCCCAAGCTCAAACGACTGTGAATAAAACGGAAGGGGAGGGTGGAAATTCCTGTTTCCAGACTGTGAATAAAGCGGATTTCCGAAAAAGCTGTGAAATCTGTGAATAGTAAAAAAAGTTATTCACTTCCTTCTGACAAACCGTGACATTCGGAAAAATCGGGATTTTCACAAAGTTATTCACTTTTTCACAGCGTACTACTACGACTACTACTATCTTTTAATATCCCCGTCGTCTTTATAAGGAGCTGTCATGAAAGTCATCTTCAACAAATCAGACCTTTCCAGCGCACTGGACCGTGTCCAGCGGGCTGCCCAGACAAAAGTCACATCCAACACAAACAATGGATTTTTCATCTCTGCTGCCGGAGGGAACATTCTCATCCAGGCCAATGATTACACCATCGGTATCAAAACATCCTGTCCTGCCAACATAGAAGAGGACGGTGTCACCGTGATTGCAGCACCTCAGCTGCAGAGCACCATCCGTATGATGCCGGCAGGAGACATTATTATGGAAAAGGCGGACCATGAAAACCTGGTTTCCTTTAAGAGCGGATCCTATGTATCCAAATTCCCAACCAGGGACCAGGTGGAATTTCCGGATGTCCAGGAAATGGACCACCAGAACCACTGCCTGGTGAAATGCAGGGACTTTGCTGAAATGGTATCCCTCGTTTCCTTTGCTGCTGCCAACGATAAACAGAAGCCCATTTTTTCCGGCATCCTTTTTGAAGTTACAAAGAACACCTTCACCATGGTAGGCACCAATACCCACCGTCTGGCTGCCAAGGAAATCACCCTTGACGAAGAGGCCGCAGCGGAAGGCCGTTTCATCGTTCCCGCAGGCATCCTGTCCGACGTAAGCCGCATCCTTCCGCTGGACGATGACAAGGCGCAGGTGGAAATTTCCTGGTCCAAAAACCACGTGGCCTTCACCTTCGGCAGCACCTACTTCATTGCCAGCCTGGTGAACGGCGAATACCCGGACTACCACCGCATCATCCCCACCCATTTCGACGCCCGGGCGGAGGTGAACCTGAAGGACTTTGAAGAAGCGGTCCGTTTCGTCAGCCCCATTTCCAGGGACATGAGCTACCAGACCATCAACTTCCATTTCAACGGCGACACCCTGGAGATCTTCGAAGAAGATCCGGACATCGGCAAGGCGGACACCTCCATTCCGCTGAAACTGGAAGGGGAAAACATCAGCCTCACCTTCAACTGCAACTACATCGAAGACATCCTGAAGCATTCCAAAGGGGACACCATCATCCTGAACCTGCAGAAAGCAGGCCCTATCGTCATTGAACAGGAAGAAGACAAGAGCTACAACTACATGCTCACCCCCATGAGAGGAAGGAAATATTAATGAAAGAAATCCCGATTTACGGAGACTACATCCAGCTGGACCAGTTTCTGAAAAAGCTGGACTACATTTCTTCCGGCGGTGAAACGGCTGCCTTCCTGGAAGGCCACGATATCACCCTCAATGGAAATGAAGTCCATGAAAAACGAAAGAAAATCAGAAAAGGAGACATTCTCTCCATTGACGGCGAAGAATTCCATATGACCGGGGCCTAGCCATGAAATGTATATCCCTCCGCTGCATCCAGGTGAGAAGCTTTGAAGACAGGACCGTGGAACCGTCGCCGTCACTCACCCTTTTCACCGGCCCCAACGGCAGCGGCAAGACAAACCTCATAGAAGCCCTGTCCTATGCGTCCACCGGGAAATCCTTCCGCACCGGAAGCGACGGGGAAATCATCCGGCTGGGAGAGGACGAAGGCACTATTCTGGTGGACTTTGAAGCAGGAAAAACGGTGCAGACCATCAAAATCAAGCTCACCAGAAACCAGGGGAAAAAGATTTTCCTGAACGACACGGCCATCCGGAAAAAGGAACTTATGGGCCTCTTCCGCACCGTCCTCTTCACCCCCGACGAACTGCAGCTCATCAAAGGCGCTCCCCAGCTGCGCCGCCGCTTCCTGGACATGGAAATTTCCCAGGTCTCTCCCCGGTACTACGAAGAATTTCTCCGCTGCACCAGGGCCGTGCAGCAGCGGAACGGCGCCCTCAAAAACGCCCAGGCCACCGGGAAAAAACCGGACCTGGACATATGGGACATGCAGATTGCCGCCTCCGCCGCCTACCTGGTGAAAAAAAGACTGGAAACCATAGACCAGATGAATCGGACCGTTCCTGCCATGGAAGAAAGGCTCACCGGAAACAAAGAAAGCCTTGCCATCCGCTACGTCCAGCAGGGTAGCGAAAGTCCCCGGTATGACATGGAATGGTTCTTAGAGCAGCTCTCCCAAAGACGGGAAGAAGACGCCCGCTTCTGCCACACCTCCATCGGTCCCCACCGGGACGACCTTCGTTTCCTCCTGAACGGATTGGATATCGCCGCCTACGGCTCCCAGGGCCAGCAGCGTACCGCCATCCTTTCCATGAAACTGGCAGAAATGGAATTCATCAGAAAAGAAACCGGCGAATACCCGGTGCTCCTCCTGGACGACATCGGAAGTGAACTGGACAGAAGCCGCCGGGCCGCCCTCCTTTCCTTCCTCATGGAACAGGACATCCAGACCCTGGTCACCGGCACGGAGAAAATGTTTGAAGGAGAAGGAAAAGTGGTGGAACTGGGAGAGTGAGACCGCTATCCGCTGTCCGCTTACCGTTTTCCGCTGCCTGATGCCCGCTCCTTCCCGCTGTCCACCAGTCATTCGGTGTCGGCGGGAAGACATCAGACTGACAGACGTTCAGACTGCAGACATCAGATGGGCTGTATTGCTGAACGTAAGAGGGGGCGCCGCTGACGCGGCAGGTTGTACAAAAAAGGTTGTGTTCGCTTCGCCCAGAGGGCGGATACCATGGTGGCAGGAAAATTGTATTCCTAAAAGCACGAGGGTTCAGGCGTATGATGGCGCCCTTTCGGGTGCCATTTTATAATGCGGCGGAGCCGCCACCACAACATTCGGCCCCAAGGGCCGTCAAACCTAAGAACCTTCCTATACAACCCTTCTACACAACCCTGCCGCGTCAGCGGCAGCCCCTGCGGCGAAGCTGCCACCTTTTTTATTCCTGAGATACTCATTCCCCAAAAAGGACTATGTTATCAGAGAGAACTGATGGAGCTCCGAAGGGACATCCCTTTCCTCCTGCCAGGCCCATTCCTTATAAGGGACAGGGGAAAAGGAAAGAACTTCTCATGAATCAGCCCCCTCTTCGGTACCGACAACGCAAAAAAACTCCTGATGAAAGACCTGTTAGAACTCTTGGTGGCAATATAGCGTGCTTTTTCTTCTTTGACGACACAGACATTCCGCTTCGGCGGCTACCCCTGGCCGATTCACTGAAGAAGGCGACCTTGACGCCCTACCGCGCATCAGCATGGGACGAATCAGGAGTTTTTGACTGCAAAAAACAGGCCCGGCGCTTTTTGCGCCGGGCCTGTTTCACGTGAAACAATTTTGGGTGAGTGAGAAGGAAAGACAGTAAGGCAGCTTTGGGCTGTTCGCAGGGAATTGCCATTTTAGGGGATAGCAAAGTAAAAATACTCTTCAATGCTTTTGATAGCGAAATGATATATCCGTTTCAAATCAGATAGAAAAATATTTGCTATGATTCTAATGCACATGATATTATTTACATAAGACAGCTGGCATGGCTTTCTCTTACTTCCTGTAAGAGGAGGTGATTCACTATGAGCCAAGAATTGTATCAGGCCTTTATGGTCATCATTAATTTTGCTGCTCTGGTGGTCGCCATTATTGCACTT
>NZ_UPZP01000088.1 GCF_900538805.1 uncultured Dialister sp. | reverse complement strand
TTGCCCTCATATCGACATGCAGCTCCGCTCGAGATGACAATTCGGAGAACAGCTTACTGTCATTTTGAGAATTTTTTGAATCTATAGGCGAAGCAGAAAACGGGGCTGTGAAAAAATGTTTAATCATTTCTTCACAGCCCCGTTCTTTTCCCGTTCTTTTTTATTTTCCTGCCTGGGCGGCAGCTTCTTTAATCATATGCATGGTGACGGAGTTGAATTCCACCGGCGAATCCAGAGCTTTGACTTCCTTGAAGCCTACGCCCAGCTTGCCTGTATAGTAGGCAGTAACGTCGCCTTTGGTGTTGATTTTAACGGCGTAAATAGTCTTGTCTTCATCCACACCCACCAGACGGAAGGCGCCGGGCGGGGAAATGACTCTCCAGGAGCTGTCGTCGCCGTTGAAAGTGTAAAGGATACCCTTCTGGCTGTCATCATAGAAGAGGCGGTCCTTGTCGTAGTATACGGCGATTTTCCCGATGTGGGAGGTTTGGATATAGATACGGCGGGTATCGTAGTTGGCATCGGTACGGTAGATGCGGTAAAGCCCCTTCCCTACTTCCATTTTCATGTACACCGCATTGGTGGCGGTGGAGTAGGCCACATCCACGATTTTGGAGTTTCTCGGCAGGTCCCTGATGGGGGCGTCGGACTCATGGGTGGTGCCGTCGGGATTGTAACGGGCCAGGGTTACATCCCAGCGGCCGCCTTTCCAGTGAGCAGGATAGAGGGCCATGAGGGCCAGGTTTCTGTCGGGCATCCATTCAAAGAAGGAGACTCCCTGGTTCTTCAGGTCCACGTTCTGTGGATTATTCAGGTCGTCTGCCTTGTAAATGGTGACAGAATCGGTGGTCACATCGGCCATGTACTTGTAGTCATGGGAATAGTAGGCCTTCCCCTTCACGCTGACTTTGGCGAAGAGTTTCTTTCCTTCCTTTTCCGCCGCCTCCGCCATTTTGTCTTTCACGTCGGACATATCATAATCGCCGCTGGAAAGGGGAGCAAAGAGGACGCGGTCCATGTAGAGATAGGCACCGGCCTGGATGCCTATGCCAAGGATGAAGCATACCGCCAGCTGAGCAAATTTCTTATTCACCCTGTCCTCCTTATTTCACAATAAATGCAGTAGGAATCATGCGCTCGCCCAGAAGGTCCGCCGGCTTGTTCACGACCTTGCCGTTGTAGTACAGGGTGGTGGAGGAGCCGCCGTCCAGGTTGGCTGCAATGTAGGCGCCATTTTCATAAAGAATATTCTGGGAATCCACCAGAGTGGCGCCGATGCTGTATCCCGGCTGCCGTCCGTCGATAACGAGGAAGAGGATGGTGCCGTCTTTCTTCTGGCCAATGGCGGAGCGCGGTGAAATACCCCAGCCGCCGTCGCCGCTTTTGATAACTTTCTGTCCGTTAATGATAAGAGGCGGTCCGAAGGTGAGGCCTTCCACGGCGCCCAAGTCCCGAAGCTGCTTCTTATTGTAGTTGCCTGCAATGAGGTTGCCGCTCTTGGTCATGCCTACGAAATCAACCTTTTCGTTATCATCTACCTGCTGACCCAGGAGGTACTTGCCCTTGTGCAGGATGAAGCCATAGGGCAGGCGGCCTGTGCCGGTGCCGTTGGGGTCGTAGAATCCGCCGCCGTTGATGGCAGCCACCGCATTGTTTTTCTTGGCAATGTTGCTGGTGGTGTCCCCCTTTTCATTGATATCCTCCGCAGTCGCTACTTCTACCCTGGTGGGGTTCGGGATTTCCAGGAGGTAGCCTACGAAACGGGAGGTTTCAATCTTCTTCAGGTTCAGTGTGGAATCGGTTCTTGGCTTGAAGGAGAACATCTTCTGGGTATCCGTGGTCTTCACTACGCCCAGAATCTGGTTCAGCTCATCCTGGGAGTAGAGCCATGTAATGTACTGAGGATGACGGGAGCGCATGATGGCCCCTACCACAGCCCGCTTCAAGTTTCCAAAGGGTCCGAAGAGCACCACAATGGGAGAGGTGATGAGGAAGAAAAGCAGGGTGACGATAATGAACTTGAAAATATAGCTGTGAAATATTCGTTTCATTCTTGCTCCTAAAAAACAAAGCCGGGATTCTTTACACCGGAGCGTAATTATCCTTGTTCAGCCGTTCTGAGAACCGGGCCAGGGAAATATCATTGCCTATGTACACCCGTTTCAGTTCATAGGGGTAGCTTCCTACATGGACGCGGCCGGAATCGGTGGTGACAGCCATCTTAATGCCTGCTTTCTTGCAGATTTCCACCACCTGGTCGTCATAATCTCCGTAGGGATAGGCCAGCCAGGCATTATCAATGCCCAGATGGTACTTCAGGGCCTGGTTCGCTTCCACGATTTCCTTCTCCTTTTCCTGGGCAGTAGCCAGATTATGGAGCTTCGGATGGGACAGGGTATGGTTGGCAATGGTGACGGTGTGGCTGTCGGCCATCTCCTTCAGCTGGTTCCAGGTCATGCGGTTGTAGGGTTTGCCCACATCATCGGTAATGAGGAAGAGGGTCCAGGGGAAACCGTATTCCTTCATCATGGGATACACGATGGTGTAGCTGTCCAGGTAGCCGTCATCAAAGGTAATGCATACCGGCTTTTCCGGAAGCGGTGCTCCTTTGGTGATGTAGTCATAAAGTTCCTGCATGGTAATGGGATGGTAGCCGTGGTCCCGGAGATAATTCATCTGCAGGCGGAGGTTTGCTTCCGTCATGACAGCTGCATTGTTCTGGATATCACCAATCATATGGTACATGAGCACGGAAACCCCTTCCGGCACACTGTACTTCACAGAGGGATCCCTTTTTACATAGGCAGTTCCCGGCTTCAGCTGGGCATCCGCCGACACAGCGGCAGCAGAAGAGGCAGCGCCGCTTTTCGCTTCTTCCGGCGCACAGCCGGAAAGTGCAAACATGGAGGAAGAAAGAAACAGCAGCGCTGCAGCGGCAGCGGCCTTCTTTTTCCAGCCATTTGATAACAATTTCACTTAAAACTCCCCTTTTTCCAAATTTCAAAAAGCACACCTATTTAGGCAATATAATTTATTTTACTACGATTTACATGCTTTGGCTATCAAAAGTCGAAATTAAGTACCATTCATGATAATTTCTCATACGATATATGATTTTCGTACCAGAAATTAGCCCCATTTTGATAGAAAATCCAATTTCATCCATAAAAATGGAAAAGAATCCCATAAAAAAGTGATATAATAAAGATTACCTGATAAAAAGGTGCAGAACCCTGCTCCCCGATTCCAGAAAGGACTTACATGTAATGATAAAAAAATTAATCCAGCTTTTTCTCATCCTCACCGCATTCCTCATCCTGCCTTCCGCATCCTCCGCTCTGGCTAAGGATGCCCAGGTGACGGCCCTCCGCTGGACCGCCAGGAACGACGGAAACCCGCCCTTCGTCCGCATTGCCATGGATTTATCCAAAGCAGTCCACGCAGAAGCGGCCATCGACAATTCCGGAAAAAATTTCGAAGTCATCCTGAAAAAAACATCCATGGGCAGCGTGGCTTCCCAGTACGACATGGACCCACGGGCCATTGATTTCGCCACCCTGTCTGAAAAGGACGGCGACACCTACCTGGATGTGGCTCTCACGAAGCCCCAGAAAATCGACGACATCCGTGTCTTTGCCCTCCGCCCGGACGCCAAAATGAAAAAGCCCCATCGTCTGGTGGTGGATATCCCGGTCATCGGCGCAAAGCAGACCTACACGAAAAAGGCCTCCTCTGCCTCTTCCTCCGCTCCTTCAAGCTACAAGAAACAGAGCTATAACGTATCTTCCGATGCCAAAAGCGTGCTGAAGGGCAAAGTCATCTGCATTGACCCCGGTCACGGCGGCACCGACGTCGGCGCCATCGGCCATATCGGCGGCAAAGATGTGTATGAAAAGAACATTACCCTTTCCATCGCCCTCCCCCTCCGGGATATGCTTACCTCCGCCGGCGCCAAAGTGGTAATGACCAGGGACACCGATAAAGACGTGTACGGTCCCTGGGCCGATGCGGACCCGGAACTTCAGGCCCGCTGCGACATTGCCAATGAAGCCCATGCAGACGCCTTCGTTTCCATCCACATCGACTCCTTCTCCAACTCCTCTGTCGACGGCACCACCACCTACTACAACGCCAAAAGCTCCAAGGACCTGCTCCTTGCCCAGATGATGCACCAGGCCACCATGAACTCCCTCTCCATCCCCGACAGGGGTGTGAAATCCAACGATTTCTACGTGAATGTCTACACCACCATGCCTTCGGTGCTTATGGAAATGGGATTCATCACCAATGACCACCGTGTCAAAATGCTCACCTCCTCCTGGGGTCCCCGGGGCATTGCCCAGAGCCTCTTCAACGGTCTGGTCAACTATTTCGCCGCCATTGCATAAGGAGGCCCTGCTATGAATAGAAAAATCCTGCTCACCCTGCTTGCCGCCTCCGCCCTGGTCCTCTCCCTTTCCGGATGCACGCCGGATAATGGAAAACAGGCCGCCGCAAGCCTTACCCCCAAAGCCGCTTCGTCCCAGTCCCTTCCTCCCGCTGAATCGGAAGCCACACTCACCTACTACAAAGCCAATGACGACGGCACAAAAATCATTCCGGTCGCCGCAAAAGTCAAAGCCAAAGACCGCACCGCCAAGACGGCCATGGAAGAAATGATCCGCACCGACAGGAAATCCAAGTACCCCGTCCTTCCTGCAGGCCTCTCCCTCAAGAGCATAGCCATCAAAGAAGGCACCGCCTACGTGGACTTCAGTAAAGAGCTGAATGAAATCAAATGCTCCACCGGCGAATCCCTATTCATCGCCATGACCACAGACACCCTGACCGAATTCCCCAACATTAAGGAAGTCATCATAAGGGCCGAAGGAAAAGCGCCGAAATTCCAGATGGACATGACAAAACCTTTCAAACGGGATGAAAGCTATATACAGATGGAAAAGAAATAATGAAAAAAGGGGCTGTGAAAAAATGAAAATCATTTTTTCACAGCCCCTTTTCCGCTTCGTTTATTGTCAAAAATGACAGTAGTCTGTTCTTCGCATTGTCATCTCGAGCGGAGCTGCCTGTCGATATAAAAACAAAGGTATCCTGCTCCATTGAGACTCTGAGCCGAGAGATCTCCGGCCCCAATGGGGCATGTAACATCAAGGGAATCGGATAGCGGACAGCAGTTCCCTGTGCCACTAGCCCATTTTCCATAAAGAAAACGTCCACCAATCGGCGGACGCTTTTTTTATTTCTCTTCTTTTTCCAGTACTTCAATATCTCCATCGGCGAAGGCAGCGGGATAGGTGTATTCCTTTTCCACTTCCTTGAACTTCACGGTCATTCGACCATCGCTGATTTCCATAATAATTCCTTCACCGTAAAGGGGCGAAATGACCAGGGTGCCCTCTCCCAGGGAAATGAAGCGGGTATTGCCCCGATGGGTTTCCTTGGCTCTGTGGGGAACGATTTTGGCCTTCTTCTCCGGTTTTGCCGCCTCCGGCACCTTATAGGTTCTCTCTTTGCCCTTATGGGGTTCCGCCTTCTTTTCCTTCTTCGCATCGGGGAAGGCGCTTTTCAGAAGCTTTCCCGGCAGGCCCCGGGGATACATGACATGTTCACCGGTGGCTTCGTAGGTCACATAGACGCCTCTTTCTGTAATGCGGCTGACCACGCCCTTTCCCAGGGTTTCATCCACCACTTCCAGCCCCACTTCTGCTTCCCGCTTTTCGGGCCTGCGATTTCCGGAGAAGGATTTTTTATCGCCGGGCTGCACGTCAAAGGTGAAAACCTTCTTTTCCATAGGTTTCCCCAGGGGCGCCGGTTTTCTTCCTGTCCGGGGAGCATCGGTTCTTTTCTTTCTGGGAATCACTTTTTCCACGTCCCCAAAGGCCACGGTAATGCCTTCTTCCGTTACCTTCCGCACAATGCCTACGCCCAGCCTGCGGTCTTCAAATTCCACCCCCGGTTCCAGTTTCCGTCTAAACCGTCCGCCGGCGGCACCTTTTCTATCCTTATGAAAGGGTTTCCTGTTTCCTTTGTGAAAAGGCTTTTTGTCTTTATCCATGTTTTCTCCTTACTTCAGCTTATATCTTTATATATTTATTCTTTTTATTATACCAGTATTGGGCAAGGGCTGCGCAATGGGTGTAAGGGTTCGTAAGTTTGATGGGCCCTTTGGGCCCAAAGGTTCTCAAGTTTGACAGCGGCCTTTGGTCGCTGAGGGTTGTGGTATCGCCGCTTTGCGGCGATGAGTTTTGTAATTTCGCTTCGCGAAATGGAAAATCAAACAGCCTTGCGCCGCAGGCGCGATTTGTCTGTTTTCCCTTCGACCTTAAGGGCGTTGTTTGGTTTTACCAAAACTGGCGCCCTATTATTTTTTAAGGGCACTCACCACAACCCTCGGCCCCATCGGGCCGTCAAACTTCAGAACCTTCGGGGCGAAAGCCCCGTCAAACTTCACCCGCCCGGCGGGTGTCAATCCTCTTGCTTTTGGGGATATATCACACCATCCCGATTGACTCTAATCCAGCCTCTGGGTCTTAATCCTTCTGTCCAAATCTCTCTTAGCCGCCTTTTCCGCCATGTCCTGCCGCTTATCGTAGAGTTTCTTGCCGGTGGCGGTGCCGATTTCCACTTTCACTTTGCCGTGCTTGAAATACATTTTCAGGGGCACCAGGGTGAGCCCCTTGGTTTTGAGTTTCATTTCAATTTTGCGGATTTCCTGCTTGTGGAGAAGGAGCTTTCTGGTACGCAGGGGATCGTGGTTGAAGATATTTCCCTGTTCATAGGGGCTGATGTGGGCATTCCACAGGTAGACCTCCCCCTTTTCCACCTTGGCGAAGCTGTCTCTCAGGTTGACCCGGCCGGCGCGGATGGATTTCACCTCTGTCCCGGTGAGGGCAATGCCGCATTCATAGGTGTCGTGGATAAAATAATTATGATAGGCCTGCCGGTTCGCTGCCACCGGCGGTGCCGATTTTTCTTTTTTCATGCAAAACCTCCTGCAGGAAAGGGATTATTTCCGCTTTCCTCCTTTTTTGCCCCGGGACTTTGGATTTCCTTTCTTGTCCTTCTTCTTGGAATGGGACTTGGAGCGGGAAGAGGTTCTTGTCTTTTTCTCCAGGTTCAGGGGCGAATAGATTTCTCCCAGGACGAAATCCACTTCCCTTCTTTCCTTATCCGCCTTCACCAGCGTCACCCTGACGGGCATGCCCATGGAGTAGGTGGTGCCGGAGAAGCGGCCGGTCATGGTCATGGTATCTTCCTGGTACACGTATTCATCGTCGTCCATGGAGTCCACATGCACCAGGCCTTCCACACCGTTGTCAAGGCCCACGAAAATGCCGAAGCGGGTAATGCCGGTAATATGGCCGTCGAAGGGTTCTCCCACGAAGGGCACCATATATTCCGTCATCTTCAGGTCGTCCACGTCCCGTTCCGTTTCCGTGGCATTCTGCTCGGTCTCCGAACAGTGTTCTGCCGCCCGGATGAGGAATTCGGTCTGCTTCTTCCGCTGCTGCCTCGTCATGTCATCATGAATGGCCTGCCGGATAAGGCGGTGCACCATGAGGTCCGGATAGCGGCGGATGGGCGATGTGAAATGGGTATAGCAGGTGCTGGCAATGCCAAAGTGGCCGTCATTGTCGGTGCTGTAGCATGCCTGGGGCAGGGAGCGCAGGGTCATCACCTGCACCACCGCCTCAATGTCCTCCCCCTTCACCGATGCCAGCAGTTTCTGGATATCCTTCGGTTCCGGATCTTCGGGAATATGGATGGGAAGGCCCATGATGGCAATAAGCCGTTTCAGGGAATTCAGCTTCTCCTGGTCCGGATGGTCGTGGACACGGTAAATGGAGGTATGACCTGTTTTCTCCAGGAAACGGGCCACCGCCTCATTGGCGGCAATCATGGCGTCTTCAATCATTTTTTCCGATTCCCCGCGGATTCGTTTCTCAATGCGGAGGGGCTTGCCGTCTTCATCAAGCACCACCTTGTATTCCGGAAAATCGAAATCAAGGGCGCCACGGCGGCTACGGTTCTGACGAAGGGCCGCCGCGCATTCACGGAGATCTTCCAGCATGGGCAGGTGGAGCTTCAAATCCTCCGGTGCAATGCCTTCTTCAAAGGCTTTGTTGATTTCCGGATAATTGCAGCGCCTTGCCACACGGACAATGGAGGGAGTAATCTTTTCCGTTTTTACCGTACCGTCCGGTGCCACATCCATGAGACAGGACATGGCGTACCGGTCCTCATCGTGGTTCAGACTGCAGAGGTCGTTGGACAGCTGGAAGGGCAGCATGGGAATCACCCGGTCCGCCAGATACACGGAGGTGCCCCTCCTGTAGGCTTCATCGTCCAGAAGGGAGCCCTTTGTCACATAGCGGGATACGTCGGCAATGTGGACGCCCAGGGCAAAATGACCGTTTTCCTTCTTTTCGCAGTACACCGCATCGTCCAGGTCCTTGGAATCAGGGCCGTCGATGGTGACGATGGGCATATCTCTATAATCCGCCACCCCTTCTTCCGGCACGATGGTACGGGAGAGATGATCCGCCTCCTTCATGAGGTCGTCGGAAAATACATGGGGCAGACGGTGCTGGGCGATGATGACATCGATGTCCAGTCCCTTATCTCCCTTGTAACCGATGATTTCCGTCACTTTGCCTTCCGCATCGGTCCATTCCCCCGGCCAGTCGGTCACCTGCACCATGACCCGGGCACCGGTGACAGCTCCCATTTCATCGCCTTCCGGAATATGGATGACCATGTCCACCTTCTCGTCGATGGGCACCGCTTCGCCGCCGTCCGAAAGCATTTCATAGGTGCACACAAACATATCATCCGCACGCTCAATGACACGGACAATCCGGCCCTCCGTATTATGACGGCCGGTTTCACTCTTCATGGTCTTTACTTCTACGGTATCATTATTCACCGCATTCAGATGGTCCTTCTCCGCAATGTATACATCCTCATGGTCATCATCGGTGAGCAGAAAACCGAAACGGCCGTAGGACTTATACACCCCCTGCAGGACAACACCGGGCTTGTAAGGCAAAAGTTCCTTTTTTTCCATTGATTTCTCCTCTGGGAAGCGCTGATTCATTAGATTCTGTGAAGGAACCGGTGCTTCCCTGTAAAAACGTCTCTCCAGGGAAGCGCTGATTAAATTGTTATCGGATTTCATTCTTGTATTTTTATTCAATGCAAGGAATCAGTCGACGCGAATAGCGAGCTATTTAAGGAGAC
>NZ_UPZP01000087.1 GCF_900538805.1 uncultured Dialister sp. | reverse complement strand
TGGTGCCTGAAGAACAGGACATTGTTGTCACTCCAGAATATACCCTGAATTTCGACAATGCCGACGCCAAAATCAGCCAGTTCGATCTCAATGCCATTGAAGCTGCAAGCCAGATTGCAACAGATGACGATGAGATAGCCGCGCTGACCATTGGCGGCTCATTGTTGCAGAACTCGAAAGTGCGCAAAGACGTGCTATCCCGCGGGCCGCACAGCCTGTATTTGGTGCAGGATGCGCAACTTGAACATGCACTGCCTCTCGATACCGCAAAAGCGCTGGCGGCAGCAGTTGAAAAGATCGGCTTCGATTTACTGATCTTTGGTGAAGGTTCCGGCGACCTTTATGCCCAGCAGGTTGGCTTGCTGGTCGGAGAAATTCTGCAACTTCCGGTGATTAATGCAGTGAGTGCTATTCAGCGTCAGGGCAATACACTGGTGATTGAACGCACGCTTGAAGATGATGTTGAAGTTATTGAGCTCTCTGTTCCAGCCGTGCTCTGCGTCACCTCCGATATTAACATGCCACGCATTCCTCCGATGAAAGCCATTCTCGGCGCGGGTAAAAAACCGGTGGCAGGCAAGTGACATTGGCTGGAGCCAGAGCGCACCACTTGCTGAACGGACCGGCATTCGCGTACCGCCGCAAACAGAACGTAAGCACATCATTCTCGATAACGATTCGCCGGAGGCCATTGCCGAGCTGGCGGAACATCTGAAAAAAGCCCTGAACTGAAGCCTACGGAGAAGAAACGATGAGTCAATTAAACAGCGTCTGGGTCTTTAGCGATAATCCTGAACGTTATGCTGAACTGTTTGGCGGCGCGCAGCAATGGGGCCAACAGGTGTATGCCATTGTACAAAATACCGACCAGGCGCAGGCAGTTATGCCTTATGGTCCAAAATGTATTTATGTTCTTGAGCAAAATGATGCGCTGCAACGTACTGAAAATTACGCCGAAAGCATTGCTGCCCTGCTGAAAGATAAACACCCTTCTATGTTGCTGCTGGCCGCGACGAAACGCGGTAAAGCTCTGGCAGCACGGTTAAGTGTGCAACTGAATGCGGCGCTGGTGAACGATGCCACTGCGGTGGATATTGTCGATGGTCACATTTGCGCCGAACACCGGATGTATGGCGGGTTAGCGTTCGCACAGGAAAAGATCAATAGCCCGCTGGCGATCATTACCCTTGCGCCCGGTGTTCAGGAACCGTGCACCAGTGATACCTCTCATCAGTGTCCGACAGAAACGGTACCTTATGTTGCCCCGCGTCATGAAATTCTCTGTCGCGAACGCCGTGCGAAAGCGGCAAGCAGCGTGGACCTGAGCAAAGCAAAACGTGTGGTTGGCGTCGGTCGTGGTCTGGCAGCGCAGGATGACCTGAAAATGGTCCATGAAGAAGAGATGAAGAATTACGACCGCATTGAGAGTGCTGTGGTGTCCGTCATGCGGCGGCATGGGTGTAAGATTATCCAGACTCCTACCTTTGAGGATTATGATACCTATGGCACCTATTTCCCACAGCTCCAGCGGGAGATGATAAAAACCATCGGGCCCGACGGCGAGGTGCTGGTGATGCGGCCGGATGTGACGGTGCCGCTGGTGAAGACAGTGGCCCGGGAGTACCCCGATGCGTCCCAGCTTTTGAAGTTTGGTTATGTGTCCATGGTGTTCCGTGAATATTACGGAAAGTCCACCCACGGGAAATATTTCCTTCAGAGTGGTGTGGAGGTGCTGGGGGACGAGACGCCGGAGTGTGACGGCGAGGTCATGGTGATGGCGGCGGAGTTTTTGAAATCCGTAGGCATCAGGGATATGCGTATCGACCTGGGCACGGTGGCTTATATGGATGCCCTTTTTGAGGAGCTCCATCTGACGAAGGAGCAGCTTGCCCAGGTGCGGGAGTACATGGAGAAGCGGAATCTGGTGGCCTTTGACGGGCTGGTGGATGCGCTTCCCATTACGAAGATCCAGCGGGATGTGCTGCTGGAGCTGCCGCGGCTCTTTGGAGATTATGAATCCACCTTGAAGCGGGCGGAGGGGCTGTGCCTGAATCATGGCATGATGGAAGCCCTCAGCCGTCTCCGGAAGGTCTATGAGTATCTGGATGTTGCAGGCTACAGCGATTCGGTGCAGCTGGACTTTGCTTTTACCTCCCACATGGGCTACTATACGGACATGGTGTTCAAGATTTACGCCGATGGCGCCCTCTATTCCCTCATCAGCGGCGGCCGCTACGATTCCCTGGCCGCCCAGTTCCAGGTGCCCCGGCCGGCCTGCGGTTTTGGGCTCAATATGAATCTTCTCTATGAAGTGATGGCGGAGGAGGATCTTCTGGAAGAAATGGTTCCGTCCTGCGACCTGGCTGTGGTATACGATGAAGCGGACCGGGATTTGATCTTAACCCTCATGAACTGGCGGCAGAAGGGCTTTTCCGTTCTGGGCGTGAGCCGGAAGAACCGCATCATTCCCGGCGATTACCGTTTGATTGCTTCCTATGAGAAGGGCGCCTTCGTCATAGGAGAGGAAAGACTGTCGAAAGAGGAAATGGAAAGGAAACTGGGAGGACTTTGATATGCTTCATATAGCGCTGGCGAAAGGGCGTATTGCCAAGAAAGTAATGAAAAGCCTGTCTGATGGAGGATATTATTTCCCCGATTATTCCGATGACAGCAGGAAACTCATTTTCACCGACGATAAAGAGCGCATCCGCGTGACCCTGGTGAAGTCTCCGGACGTGACGGTGTATGTGCGGCGGGGCGCCGCCGATGCCGGCATTGTAGGCAAGGATGTGCTCATGGAAGACGGAGAAGAGGATGTGTATGAAATCCTTGATTTGGGTATCGGCAAATGCCGCATGGCGGTGTCCGGTATCAAGGGACACAAGGATGTGATGAACAAACGCATCCTCACCGTGGCTTCCAAGTATCCCTCCATTGCAAGGAAGTACTTTGCAGGCCGTTTCCAGCCCATCGATATCATCAAGCTGAACGGTTCCGTGGAGCTGGCTCCGCTGGTGGGGCTCTCCGATGTAATTGTGGATATTGTGGAAACAGGCACCACCCTTCGGGAAAACGGCCTGGAAGCCTACGATTATTTCATGGATTTCTCCGCCCGCCTCATCTGCAACAAGGTTTCCTTCAAGATGAAGCAGGACGAATTGAATCAGTTCATACAGGTGGTCAAAAAGGATTGACCACAGAAAGAAGGCATAGCAATGGAATGGATTAAAGTACCGGAAAAAGGGCTGACCCTCCGTGAAGTGAGGACCATGACCAATAGAAATGTAAATCTCTCGGATGATTTGGAAAAATCGGTGTCCGCTATTCTTTTGGAGGTAAAAGATGGGGGAGATGAGGCTATCCGGGCTCTCACGAAGAAATTCGACGGCGTGGACCTCACCGATTTCCGTGTAAGCGAAGAAGAAATCGAAGAGGCCGTGAAGACGGTGGGCCCCGATTTCCTCTCCGTGTTAAAGGAAGCAAAGGAAAACATTGAAGCCTTCCATAAGGAACAGGTACGGAAATCCTGGTCCAAAAACTTCAGGGATGGCGTGGAGCTGGGGGAGAGGTTCCTTCCCATCCAGCGGGTCGGCGTATATGTACCCGGCGGAAGGGCTGCCTATCCCTCCACGGTGCTCATGGACACGGTTCCGGCCATGGTGGCAGGATGTCCATCGGTGGCCATGGCTACTCCTCCCGGGAAAGACGGTAAAGTGAATCCCAATATCCTGGCTGCCGCCTATGTGGCAGGGGTGAAGGAAATCTACAAGGTCGGCGGTGCCCAGGGCATCGGCATGCTGGCCTACGGCACGGAAACCGTAGAGCCTGTGTTCAAAATCGTAGGACCCGGAAACGCTTTCGTGGCCATGGCCAAGCGCCTTGTTTTCGGCACCGTAGGCATCGACATGATCGCAGGGCCGTCGGAGGTATGCTGCGTGGCTGACGGCAGCGCCAATCCGAAGTGGATTGCGGCGGACCTTCTCTCCCAGGCGGAACATGACCCCAGGGCTGCGGTATTTCTCATTACACCGGATAAAGACTTCGGCCTGGCTGTGCAGAAGGAAATGGAAAAACAGATGAAGGAGCTTTCCCGCTATGAAATCATGAAGAGCTCCGTGGACCAGTACGCCAAGGCCTTCCTCTGTAAAGATGCGGAGCAGTGCTTTGACATTGTAAATAAAATTGCACCGGAACATTTGGAAGTGGAACTGCCGGATCCGAAGAAATACCTCCCCCTCATTTATAATGCCGGCGCCATTTTCCTTGGCAAATACACCTCCGAACCAATCGGAGACTACATGGCAGGCCCCAACCACACCCTGCCCACCTCCGGCACCGCAGCATTCTCTTCGCCCCTTGGGGTTTACGATTTCGTAAAGCACAGCAGCGTGGAATGCTACAGTGAAGAGGCGTTCCGGAAGATTTCCAAAAAGGTGCAGCTCTTTGCCAAGGCAGAAGGGCTTACCGCTCATGCTCATGCCATGGAGGTGCGTGATGAAGACTGAATGGCTTAGAAATACAATCAAAGACTTTGAGCCCTACTATGTGGCTCCTATTGCAGAAAAATATGTCATTAACGCCAATGAAAACTATTTCAACGTCCTTTCCATTCCGGCGGTGAAACAGGAACTCATTGAAGCGCTGGATACCTTTAAACCCCAGATTTACCCCAAACCCATGGCCGACGGCCTTCGGGAAGCTCTTGCGGACTATATCGGTGCCGCACCGGAAAATATCATCTGCGGCAACGGCGGCGATGAAATGATTACCTATCTCCTGGGCACTTTCCTGAACCCCGGAGATAAAATCCTCGTTCATTCTCCCACCTTCGACATGTACGAACTGGGAGCGGAAACCCTGGGCGCCGGCGCCATCAAAGTACGGGACCTGGCAGGCTACCGCCGGGACAAGGAAGGCATCCTTGATGCCGTCAAGAAGTACCAGCCGAAAATCACGGTCATCTGCAATCCAAACAACCCCACCGGCGACCTGCTGCCGGCCTCCTTTATCGAAGAAGTGCTGAAGGCGGCGGACAATCTGGTCTTCGTGGACGAAGCGTACATGGAATTTGCCCAGAAGGAAAGCGTGCTGCCCTTAATCAGCAGATACCCGAATCTGGTGGTGCTCCGCACCCTGTCCAAAGCCTTCGGCCTGGCAGGCATGCGCTGCGGATATCTGGTGGCAGATAAGGAAATCATCGACGCCATCGGTAAAATCAAAGCGCCCTACAACCTGAATTCCTTCACCCAGCTCTTTGCACCTATCGTATTGAAACACAGAGAAGAAATCCTCAAGGTAAGAGACGATATCGTAAAGGAAAGAAACCGCCTCTTCGACGAACTGGTGAAAATCCCGGGCCTTTCCGTATATCCCTCCTGCACCAATTTCCTTCTGGTCCAGGTGGAAAGCAGACATGAAGAAATCTTCAAAGCCCTGAAAGAAAAGGACATTCTGGTAAAGATTTATCGGAACAGCGCGGAACTCCCCAATGCCTACCGCATTTCAGTGACCACGAAGGACGTGGACGATACCCTCCTTGCGGTATTCCGGAAGGAGCTTTCATGAGAAAAGCGGACATTCATAGGAAAACAGGGGAAACCGACATTTCCATTTCCCTCTCCATAGACGGAAAAGGACGCTTTGAGGGCACCACGGGCATCGGCTTCTTCGACCACATGATGAACCTCCTTGCCTGCCACAGCGGCATGGACATTTCCATTTCCTGCAAGGGCGACCTGGAAGTGGACAACCATCATACCATCGAAGACCTGGGCATTGCCCTGGGAGATGTGTTCCTCAAAGCCCTGGGTGACAAGAAGGGTATCCGCCGCTACGGCGCCTTCTTCTGCCCCATGGATGAAACCCTCTCCCGCATTGTGCTGGACCTTTCCGGCCGCCCCTATTTCGTGTACGACGTGAAAATCCCGGTGGAGCGTATCGGTACCTTTGAAACGGAAATGACCAGGGAATTCTTCCTCGCCTTTGCCATGCACGGCATGATGAACCTGCACATGGCCTGCCTGTACGGCGAAAACGGCCATCACATCGTGGAGTCCCTCTTCAAGGGACTGGGCCATGCGCTGAAGGAAGCGGTCACCGTGGAAGGCGGCAGGGTATTATCGACAAAAGGAGTGCTCTGATGAAAACAGCCATTATTGATTACGACGCCGGCAACCTGGCCAATGTGGTCCGGGCGGCCACAAGGGCCGGTCTTGATGTAGTGGTGACTAGAAATCCCGCAGAAATCAGAGATGCTTCTGCCCTGGTCCTTCCCGGCGTGGGAGCCATGAGGGATGCCATGGACCATCTGAACGGCTACGGTTTGACCGGCATCATCCAGGAAGAAGTGAAAAAGGGCAAGAAGCTGGCAGGCATCTGCCTTGGCATGCAGGCCCTCTACGACGTATCCGAAGAAAACGGTCATATCCCCGCCCTGGGACTTCTCCCTGGGCGCATCGTCCGTTTTCCGGAAGGAAAGCTCAAAGTCCCCCATATGGGATGGAATGAACTGGTCATCCAAAGGCCCCACGAAGTGCTGGAAGGCCTTGCCCCTCATTCCTATGTGTATTTCGTCCATTCCTACTACAAAACTCCGGGACATACGGAGGACGTCATCGCTTCGGCAGACTATGGCGTCACCGTGCCGGCGGTGGTGGGAAAGGACAATGTATTAGGTTTCCAGTTCCACCCCGAAAAATCGGGACCCGTGGGGATGGCCATCTGGGAACGTTTAGCAAAGTGGTTGATGAAATGAAAATATTTCCCGCAATAGATATAGAAGACGGACACTGCGTGCGCCTGCAGCAGGGCCGAAAAGAAAACCTCACCGTGTACGGCGACGACCCGGTGAAAATGGCGCTGAAATGGCAGGAAGAGGGAGCCAAAGCCCTCCATGTGGTTGATCTGGACGGTGCTTTCAAGGGCGACGGCGTGAATAAGGAAATCATCCGCAAAATGTGCGAAGCCCTCACCATCCCCATCGAAGTGGGCGGCGGTATCCGCAGTGAAAAAGCCATTAAAGACTACCTGGACATGGGGGTCTACCGCGTCATCATCGGCTCCAAAGCCGCCGCGTCCCCTTACTTTGCCATCCAGGCCGCCAAAACATACGGCTCAGGCCACATCGCCGTATCCATCGACGCCAAGGGTGACGAAGTGGCCACCCACGGCTGGGTGGACGGCAGCAGCCGCAAAGTTATGACCTTCGCAGAAACCCTTTTGACCCACGGCGTGAATACGCTGATTTACACCGACATCAGCCGCGACGGCATGCTCTCCGGCCCTAACTTCGACATGATGAAAAAACTAGAGGCCCTGGAAGGTATCCGCCTCATCGCCTCCGGCGGCGTCTCCGGTGCCGAGGACCTTAGGAAACTGTCGGCCATGGGCGTCTACGGCGCCATCACCGGCAAAGCCCTCTACGAAGGAAAAGTGACTATGGAAGAAATCAGGGAGATACAGGAGTAGGGGAGCCGCATTGCGGCTCCCGGGTTCAGAGGGTTCAGAAGGTGCAAAGGGTTCAAAGGGGGGAGGTGGGCGCCCTTTGGAAATATAGGGGCGCCAGTTTGTATAAAACATTCACAATCGCCCTGACGGGCGAAGGAAAACAGGCCAACCGCGCCTTCGGCGCGATGAAAATTCTATCCCCCTTTGGTGCCTTACGGCACCACCTTTCCCCCTCTTCGAGGGGACACTATGGGTACTGTAAACTGTGCCACATGACATCGAGAGAAAGCGTAGAGCAGTTTATTTTCCCCCGGAATAGGTGTGGCAAGCGAACTTGGTTCGTAGGGGAGCGATACCGACCTGAGAACCAAATGAAACGCTTTCCCGTGGAGAAGTACCGCGCAGCGGGGATAGGGGTGCATTTCCAACGGGCGAAGCCCGGTTTTACGGTTTTCGCTGCCAACGGCAGCGCTTCCGCCAAAGGCGGCATACAAAAACTTTATTGCCGCGAAGCGGCAATCCACCACCCTCTGAACCTTCTGAACCCTTTGAACCTTCTGAACCCTTTGAACCTTCTGAACCCAGGGCTGCGAGGCAGCCCCTTATTTCCCCAGCAAAGGAGCATACTATGCTTGCAAAAAGAATCATCCCCTGTCTGGACGTGAACCATGGCAGGGTGGTCAAAGGAAAACAATTTCATCACCTGAAGGACGTGGATGATCCTGTGGCTTTAGGAAAATTCTACTCCGACTCCGGCGCCGATGAACTTGTATTTTACGACATCACCGCCACCCATGAGGGGCGGGAGACCTTCGTGGACACGGTGAAAGCCATTGCAGAAGAACTCACCATTCCCTTCACCGTTGGGGGCGGCATCCGCAAAGCCGACGATTTCCGCACCATGCTTCTGGCCGGCGCCGACAAGGTATCGGTGAACTCCGCCGCCGTCATGCATCCCGAAATCATCCGGGAAAGCGCGGAACGCTTCGGAAACCAGTGCGTGGTCCTTTCCATCGATGGCAAACGAAACGATGACGGCGGCTGGGACGTGTACATCGAAGGCGGAAGGAAGAACACCGGCATTTCCGTACTGGAATGGGCACGAAAGGGTATGGAGCTTGGGGCAGGGGAAATCTGCATGAACTCCATCGACACCGACGGCGAAAAAAATGGATACGACCTGGAACTCATGCACGTCCTGTCAGAACAGCTCTCCATACCCGTCATTGCCTCCGGCGGCGCAGGCAAAATGGAAGATTTCCTCAAAGCCTTTGAAGCAGGCTCCGATGCCGCCCTGGCAGCGTCGGTCTTCCACTTCGGCGAAATCGCCATTCCCGATTTGAAAAAATATCTGGCAGACCACGGCATTCCCGTGCGCATGTAAGGAGGATTTATGGAATCAGTAGACATAAAGAATATCAAATTTGATGAAAAAGGACTGGTGCCGGCGGTGGTGCAGGATGCCAGAAGCAGTGAAGTGCTCATGGTGGCCTACATGAATGCAGAATCCCTTGCCAAAACCGTGGAAAGCGGCGAAACCTGGTTCTTCAGCAGAAGCCGGCAGAAACTGTGGCACAAGGGCGAAGAATCCGGCCATTTCCAGCACGTGAAACGCATTTACGTAGACTGCGACGCCGACACCCTGGTCATCGAAGCTATCCCCGATGGCCCGGCCTGCCACACCGGAAACCGCAGCTGCTTCTACAGAAGTCTTGCCCAGTGGGATAACGAAAAGGCAGAAGGAACCCTCACCATCCTTCACACCCTCTTTGAAGAAATCAAAGACCGCCGTATCCATCCCCAGGAAAAATCCTATACCAACTACCTCCAGAAGGAAGGCAAAAATAAAATCGATAAAAAAATCGGCGAAGAAGCCTCCGAAGTCATTATCGCCGACCAGCACGAAGATAAAGAAGAAATCATAGACGAATCCTGCGACCTCCTCTACCATCTCTTCGTCCTCTGGGAAAACGCTGGCGTTGACCTCTACGACATTATGAAAAAACTGGAAGAACGGGACGAGAAAAAAGGAAATAAAAAAGTCGTGGGCCACCTGGATAAGACGTTCTGATGGGTAAGCGGAGAGCGGTTTATTCTGCCCCCTGAATAGGGGGAAGTCCGGCGAAGCCGGATAGGGGGTGGCGAACGCAGTGAGCCAATCAGCAGAA
>NZ_UPZP01000086.1 GCF_900538805.1 uncultured Dialister sp. | reverse complement strand
TTATCCAATGCAAGGAATCAGTCGACGCGAATAGCGAGCTATTTAAGGAGACTTATGACGCAGCATTGGATAAAAATCCATATGAAATTCGATTCTGCGAATTAATCAGTGCTTCCCTTAGCAAAGCAAAACCCCGGCGAAGAGCCGGGGTTTTCTGCATTGATTCCTGATTATTCAAACCGTTTCATTCTGTGGGTCAGGGCGCTGCTGCCGTAGAAGGAGTCGGCGTCCAGGTCTTCTTCGATGCGGAGGAGCTGGTTGTACTTGGCCACTCTTTCTGTACGTCCCGGAGCACCGGTCTTAATCTGGCCGGCATTCAGGGCCACTGCCACATCGGCAATGGTGGTGTCGGCGGTTTCGCCGGAGCGGTGGGAAATAACGGCGGTGTAGCCGCAGCGCTGGGCCATCTGGACGGCTTCGAAGGTTTCGGTGAGAGTGCCAATCTGGTTCAGTTTGATGAGGATGGAGTTGGCTACGCCCATGTGGATGCCTTTGGAGAGGCGTTTGGTGTTGGTGACGAAGAGGTCATCCCCCACCAGCTGGACTTTTTTACCCAAAGCGTCGGTGAGTTTTTTCCATCCATCCCAGTCTTCTTCTCCAAGGCCATCTTCGATGGAAATGATGGGATAGTCATCAATCAGTTTTTCGTAGAAGGCAATCATTTCATCGGCAGTTTTAGCGGCATGGTCTCCTGCCAGGTGGTAGAGGCCGTCGTCGCCTAATAGTTCGGAGGCCGCTACATCGGTGGCCAGGACTACGTCTTTGCCTGCGGTGTAGCCTGCTTTCTCGATGGCTTCGCAGATGACTTCCATGGCTGCTTCGTTGGAGGGAAGGTCCGGCGCATAGCCGCCTTCATCGCCTACGGCAGTGGACAGTCCCTTTTTCTTCAGCACGTCCTTCAGGGCATGGTAGATTTCAGCGCACATGCGAAGGCCTTCCCGGAAACTGGGAGCACCTACAGGCATGATCATGCTTTCCTGGATATCCACATTGTTATCTGCATGGGCGCCGCCGTTCATGATATTCATCATCGGTACCGGCAGGTTATGGGCATTCACACCGCCCAGATACTGGTACAGCGGAAGGCCCGCAGAAGCTGCTGCTGCATGGGCAGCGGCCAGGGATACGCCAAGGATGGCATTGGCACCAAGGCGGCTCTTGTTTTCCGTGCCGTCCAGATTGATGAGGATGTGGTCCAAGCCCCTCTGGTCGCTGGCATCCCAGCCAAGCACGGCATCAGCGATTTCGCTGTTCACATTATTTACCGCTTTCAGGACACCCTTGCCGTTGTACCGGCTCTTATCGCCGTCCCGAAGTTCGGTGGCTTCAAACATGCCGGTGGATGCACCGGAGGGAACGGCGGCCCTGGCAAAGGTGCCGTCTTCCAGTGTCATTTCTACTTCAACCGTGGGATTTCCCCGGGAATCCAAAATTTCTCTTGCGTGCAAATCGGTAATTGCTGCCATGCTTTATTCCTCCTGTAATTTGATTTCAGTATGGTCTACATCAGGCTTTATTGTAAATATCAAGCATTGTATCGGGCTTCAGACTGGCGCCGCCGATAAGGGCGCCGTCGATATTCTTCTGCTTCAGGAAATAGGAAATATTGTCTCCGTTTACAGAGCCGCCATAAAGGATCAGGACTTCGTCGGCCGCCTTCTTTCCTGCCGCCTCTTTCACGGTTTTTCGGATGAAGGATGCGATTTCTTCCGCGTCCTCCGGTGTAGCGGCCTGGCCGGAGCCGATGGCCCAGATAGGCTCATAGGCAATAACCAGTTTCGCCGTTTCTTCTTTAGAAAGTTCAAAGAGGGCCGTCCTGATTTCGCTTCCAATCCGTTCTTCCGTCTGGCCTTCTTTTCTTTCTTCTCCCGTCTCCCCTACGCAGAGGATGGGAATCATGTCATGCTCCAGCACCACCTTCACCTTACGGGCCACAAATTCATCGCTTTCACCAAGAATCTGCCGTCTTTCAGAATGGCCGCAGATGACATAGCTGCAGCCCAGGTCCTTCAGCATGGGCGCTGAAATTTCTCCTGTGAAGGCGCCCTTGTCTTCGGGATACACATTCTGGGCGCCCCAGCGGATGAAGGAGCGGTCCAGGAAGAAACGGGCTATGGGAATATCCGTAAAGGGAGGACAGAAAAGAAGCTCGGTCCCCTCCTTTTTTTGAATTTTGAAGGCTTTGAAAAATTTCTCTGCTTCCGTCACGGTGAGATTCATTTTCCAGTTGCCTGCAATCAGGGTTTTACGCAAACAGAATCACTCCTTGTCCGCCAGTACCGCCACGCCGGGAAGAACCATGCCTTCCAGCATTTCCAGGGAGGCGCCGCCGCCGGTGGATACATGGGAAAATTTATCTTCAATGCCCAGCTGGTCCACCACGGAAGCGGACTCGCCGCCGCCGATGACGGTGGTGGCATGAAGGTTTGCCATGGCTTCTGCAATGGCAAAGGTGCCCCTTGCAAAGGGTTTCATTTCAAACACGCCCATGGGGCCGTTCCATACGACGGTCTTCATTTTCTTCAATGTTTCCACATAAAGTTCGATGGTTTTAGGACCGATATCCAGTGCCATCCAGGGGCTCTTGAATTCGGAAGCCGAGAGGACTTTGGTTTCTGCCTTTTCAGAGAAGGAATCGCCGGCCATGAAATCCACGGGCAGCATGATTTCCGAACCCATTTCATGGGCCTTCTTCATCAGGTTCCTGGCCAGGTCGAAACGGTCCCGGTCCTGCAGGGACTGGCCCATGTCATAGCCCTGGGCAGCCACGAAGGTATTGGCCATGCCGCCGCCGATGAGGATGACGTCCGCCTTTTCCATAAGGTTGGCAATGACCTGGATTTTATCGCTGATTTTGGCTCCGCCGATAATGGCAGCAAAAGGCCTTTCCGGATGTTCGATGACGCCGTCCAGGAAATCAATTTCCTTCTTCAAAAGAAGGCCGGACACCATGGGCATGAGTCTGCCTACACCTACCACGGAGGCATGGACGCGGTGGGATACACCGAAGGCATCGTTCACTGCCAGATCGCAGCCCTCAGCCAGGGCTTTGGCAAATTCGGGATCGTTCTTTTCTTCTTCCTTGTGGAAACGAAGATTTTCGAGAAGAAGCACCTGTCCCGGCTGAAGGCTCTTTTTCATGGCAGAGGCCTTTTCTCCTACGCAGTCATCTGCAAAGAGCACTTCCTGGGAAAGCAGTTCGGACAGCCGTTTGGCACAGGGAGCAAGGGACAGGTCCTTCACCACTGCTCCCTTGGGGCGCCCCATATGACTTGCCAGCACCACCGCAGCCCCCTTATCCAGGAGGTAGCGGATGGTAGGAATGGTAGCCCGGATACGGCGGTCATCCAGGATGTGGCCGTCCTTATCATGGGGCACGTTATAGTCCACACGGACATACACTGTTTTTCCTTCCGGTTTCAAATCATACACGGTCTGCTTGTTCATAATCAAAGTCCTTTCGATGCTACATACTTAACAAGGTCAATGATTCTCATGGAATAGCCCCATTCATTGTCGTACCAGGCAATGACCTTCACCAGATTGCCTTCCATCACCATGGTGAGGAGACTGTCTACGGTGGAGCTTACGTCGGTAGTGAGGAAGTCACTGGAAACCAGGGGTTCATCGGTGTAAGCCAGGATACCCTTCAGCTCTCCTTCGGACGCTTCCTTCAGTGCTGCATTGACCTCTTCCTTCGTCACATTCTTGGACAGTTCCACCACCAGATCCACCAGGGATACATCGGGAGTAGGCACGCGGATGGCCAGACCGTTCAGCTTGCCCTTCAGTTCAGGAATGACAATGCCGATGGCTTTGGCTGCGCCGGTGGAGGTGGGGATGATATTTTCCGCTGCTGCCCTGCCTCTTCTGGGGTCCTTCTTATGGGCCTTTTCCAGAATGGCCTGGTCATTGGTGTAGGAATGGACGGTGGTCATGAGGCCCCGTTTAATATGGAATTTTTCATGGAGAACCTTCACCACCGGTGCCAGGCAGTTGGTGGTGCAGGATGCGTTGGAAATAATATTGTCCTTTTCCGGGTCATAGGTATTTTCGTTGACACCCATAACGATGGTGGCATCATCATCCTTGCCGGGAGCAGTAATGATGACTTTCTTCACCGTTCCTTTGATATGCTTGCCGGCACTTACTTTGTCCTTCAGCTTGCCGGTGGATTCCACCACGATTTCAACGCCATAGGCACTCCAGTCCAGATGTTCAGGATCCCTGTCATGGAATACATGGACCCGTTTTCCTTCGATAATCAGGTCGTCCCCGTCGATTTCCACCTTCTTGCCCAGGCGTCCATGGACGGAATCATACTTCAGAAGATAGGCAGCCGTCTCCACACCGCTGGGGTTATTGATGGCCACCACGTCCAGGTCATCCCTGTCCAGCATGCCGCGGAATACCAGTCTGCCGATTCTGCCAAATCCGTTAATACCAATCTTTGTCATAATGTTAGTACCCTCCTGTGATTGACTTGGAAAGCACCGGTTCATAAAAATGACCCGGCCGCTCCCTGTATGATTGCTTTACCTGCACCCTCATCAGTAATCAGGGTCCCCCGTATACCGGCTCTGGCCATGGCAAGAATGGCGGGGCCCTTGTGACTGCCTCCGGCTGCAATTAAGACATGGGGAATGGAAGAAATATCTTCCAGGGAAATCCCGGCATTATAGAGACGGTAGAGAATCTTCCCGTGAATGTCCGCATAGAGACCCAGGGCTTCCCCTGCTGCCTTTTCCCTGACCAGACGCTCCCTTACATCCTCCGGAATTTCCAGCCATTTAGACCGGTCAGAAGGCTCATCCACTCCTGTCACCAGGATATCCGTCCTGGCAAGAAGCCCTTCGATTTCGCCGAACCGGGGCAGTTCCTTCTTCACCTGAAGGAAAAGTTCCGGGCTCAAACCGTCAGGAATATGGATGATGTGATACTCACCGCCCAGCTTCTCAGCCATGCGGGCCGCCACGAAATTCGGCAGGTATTCCACCCGGTTTCCAAAACCGCCGCGGGCAGGAACCACATCCACCTTCATATGAAGGGAAGGAAGTGCTTCCGCCATGCCTGCAATAATCGGGCCGCCGCCTACGGCGGTGACAAAGCCGTCCCGGAGAAGGCGAAGCAGCACAAGAGCTGCCTCCTGGCTGATTTCATTCTTCACAGCCTCTGATCCGTCCGAATCCCCTCTCACCACGATAACCTTTTCCATGGAAAGAATCTGCCGCAGCTTTTTTTCCATGTCCGAAAGAGACGGACTTTTCTGGAAATAGGGAGCCAAAGGCTCAATCAGCGATTCCCCCTTGGTGGTGAGACTTATACCCGAAGGACGAGAAAAAAGAAGACCTGACTCTTCCATTTTTTCAATGTGTTTGCGGACCGTGTTTTCAGAAAGCTTTGTCTGCATGGAGAGAAGGTGTCTCCCCACCGGTCCGTTATCGTGAATCTGCCGAAGAATCTCATACCGCTCCTGGGCCTCTGCCATCATTTCCGGCAGGAGGAGCATCATCAAAGAATCTTCTTTCAACCATATCACTTCCATCCATTAAAAAGTACGGAATCATGCCAAGTCTTACCTTTTACAGTATATCACGCCGCCATTAATACTACAACATCTATGTAAAAATATAGTAATACGTATACTCTACATTTCAAAAGTATACATATTACTATGATCTGCTTCCCTCTTCCATTGGAAAAATATTGAAAAGCCCCAAGAAATATGGGCAAAAAGAAGGGCCTTCACTCACTGCTTTTTCCATCAATACAAATAAATCATTGCTTCTTAAAATTGAATGAGTTTTCGGCATGAAAATTTTCCGAAAAAATAGAAAGATTTTTCTCATCTGAACCATGGCATCCACATAAAAAACGGATATAATAAGGGCAGAACTATGATATTCATGTAAGGGAGGAATCACTATGCCATGGAAAACAAAACTGACAACACTTTTATCCATTGATTATCCCATTATCCAGGGAGGCATGGCCTATATTTCCGACGGCCTCCTGGCTGCCGCCATGGCCCATGCAGGCTGCGCAGGGGTCATCGGTTCCGGCGGTTTCACCACCGACGAAGTACGGGACAATATCCGCCGGGCCAAAGACATTCTGGGGCCTAAAGGCGTCTATGGAGTAAACCTCATGCTCCAGGCCCCCAACAAAGACGACGTGGCCCAGGTCATCTGCGATGAAAAGGTGCCCTTCGTCACCCTGGGTGCAGGGAATCCGGTGCCCTGGTTCGATGACCTCCACCATGCCGGCGTGAAATGCATTCCCGTGGTGCCTAACGTGAAACTGGCCAAACGGGTGCAGGACGCCGGTGCCGATGCCTTGGTGGTGGAAGGCATGGAAGCCGGTGGCCACGATGGAAAACTCACCCTCATGGCCCTTCTGGAAAATGTACTGCCGGATATTGAAATCCCCCTCATCGCCGCCGGCGGCATCGTAGACGGAAGAGGCATCGCTGCTGCCCTCATCATGGGCGCCTCCGGCGTCCAGATGGGCACCCGTTTCCTTCTCGCCGAAGAATGCCGCCTCCACCCCAAAGCCAAAGAAGCCATCATCAAAGCAAAGGACACGGACTCCACCGTCACCGGATTCACCACCGGCGACAGCGTGAGAGGCCTCAAGAATGCGTTCTCTGAGAAATACCTGAAAGCAGAATACAGCGGAGCTCCCCTGGAAGAACTCATCGCCCTGGCCACAGGCACCACCAGAAAAGGTGCCGTGGAAGGAGATACGGAAAACGGCTACGTCCTGGCAGGCATGTCCCTCACCCACCTCACCAAAATCCAGCCGGTAGAAGAAATCGTGGAAGACCTGGTTTCGGAAACGGAAAGGAGACTGGCCGGAGCTAAGGGGCTGATTTGAGTTATATGCCCTGTAGGAAGGAAGGGGGCGCGGCTGCGCCGCAGGTTGTGTAGAAAGGTTGTGTTCGCTTCGCTCAGGGGGCAAGAATAGAAGGTTCAGAGGGGAAGGTATCGCCCATGGAGCCACTCCGTGGCAGGGTTCAAAGGGTTCAGAAGGTTCAAAGGGTTCAGAGGGGAAGGTATCGCCGCTTCGCGGCGATGAGTATGTATGCTGCCTGGCGGCAGCCAAAACCGTACAACCGGACCTGCGGCCCGTCGGAAATGCACCCCTATCCCCGCCTGCGGCGGTACTTCCCCCGGAGGGGGAAGTTTTAGCGACGCTATTCAATGAGCAACTAAAGTTAGCACAAGGGAAAGCATAGAGCAAATCTCCCCCTCCGGGGGAGACGCCGCCGCAGGCGGCAGAAGGGGTGCATTTCCCCGCGCCATAGGCGCGGTTGTATGGTTTTCCCTCGCCCGTAAGGGCGGTTGCAAAGGTTTTATTCATAATGGCGGCGGAGCCGCCCACCTTCACCCTCTGAACCCTTTGCACCCTTTGAACCCTCTGAACCCTCACGCCCGCAAGGGCGTGTCAAAAAAGCCATGAAATGATGTCTCATTTGAGATTCCATTTCATGGCTTTTCATATTTCCTATGATATTTACTATTAGGGAAACGCTGATTAAATCGTTATCGGATTTCATTCTTGTATTTTTATCCAATGCAAGGAATCAGTCGACGCGAATAGCGAGCTATTTAAGGAGACTTATGACGCCACATTGGATAAAAATACTTATGAAATTCGATTCTGCGAATTAATCAGTGCTTCCCTAGATTTTAAAGCTCAGCTTTTCTACTGCTGCTGCCAGTTTAGGGCCGATTTTCGGAACGCCCGCAACGTCTTCCGGCTTCACGGCCCGAATGACGACGATGGCTGTGAGGTACACCACACCGCCTACGCAGATGGCTGCCAGGGTGGCCAGGGTGTTGCTGTGGATGAAGCCGAAGGCTCCGTGGTATACGCCCAGCACTACGGCGCCCATGATACCGGCGGCGATGAAGAGTTTCACCGTGTGGAGGATATCCATGGTATATTTTCTGTATTTATAGAGGAAAACCAGGTTCAGCACCGCAGCTACGCCGAAGTCCGCATTGGTGGCCCAGGCTGCGCCCAGCACGCCCCAGGCGGGGAGAGCGGTGAGGTTCCAGGAAAGAAGAACCTTCACGGAAGCAGAAATAACCATATTAATGAAAGGAATGGCTGTTTTTCCCATGCCCTGCAGGACACCGGTGGTAACCTGCTGCACGCCCAGAAGGAACACGCCGAAGCTCATCACCGCAATGCAGGGGCCCGCATCAGGGGTGGCGTAAAGCATGGCGGAAATGGGGGTGGCAATGACGCACATGCCCACGAAGGCAGGAATGGTAATAAGGTTGGCCAGACGCATGGCGGTGTCGGTCCTCTTCATCACCACATCGCCCCTTTTCTGGGCAATGGCTTCAGAAATAACGGGCACCAGGCTGGCTGCCAGAGAAGCAGTCACAATGGTAGGCATGTTCACCAGGGCCGTAGCCATGCCGGTGAGATAGCCGAAGAGTGTGGTCGCCTCTTCCACCGCAAAACCTGCCACTTCCAGACGGCGGGGAACGATGAAAAGATCGATATTGGACACGATAGGCAGCATAATATTGGCCAGGGAAACAGGAATGGCCAGTACCAGGAGCCTTTTGATGATATGTAGAGCGCTCTGAGGTTTGATGGAAGGATCCTGCTCGGAAGCCAGTTCTTTCCGCCAGCTGCGGGTCATGTAATAGAAACCGATGAGCACCACGATACCCATGAAAGCACCGGGAGCCGCGCCCAGCGTAGCACCGGCAGCACCAAATTCAAGGCCGTAGGGCAGGAGGACGACTGCAAAGGCAATCATGGTTACCACCCGCACCACCTGTTCCAGAATCTGGGACACCGCCGTAGGGGTCATGAGCTGGAGCCCCTGGAAATACCCGCGAAGCGTGGCCAGAAGGGTGGCACAGAATACGGCAGGAGACAGGGCCAGAAGGGACCAGTAAGCACGGGGGTCACGGACAATGCCCGTATCCACCAGCCACTGGGCGCCGAAGAAAAGAAGGACGCTGAAAAAGAGCCCTGTCAGCACCAGCGCCGCCATGGAAATACGGAATACCTTCTGTCCGCCATTATAGTCATTCACCGCATTTCGTTCCGCCACCATGATAGAAATGGCCACCGGAAGGCCGGCGGAAGAAACGGAGAGGCAGAGAAGATAAATTGGATAGGCCATCTGGTAAAGGCCGATTCCTTCCCCGCCTAAAAGCCGGGACAGATAAATACGACTGAAAGCACCGATAAATTTAACGATAATACCAGCCACCGTCAAAATCAGGGCACCTTGGATAAATGAATTCTTACGCATTTTTCACCTGTTTCAATAGGAAATATGATTCACAACTCATATAGTCATATCAGATTTCAGAAAGATTGTAAAGCTCTGGGGCTCAATTATTGTAAAAAGTTTATGAACTTGAAGGCTCTGTGTCCTTTGGGCACAGAAGGGGCGCCGCTGCGCCGCAGGTTGTGTATCGCTGGCGCTCAAGGGGCAAGGCCAAAGGGTTCAGAGGGTTCATAAGGTTCAGAGGGTTCAGAGGGGAAGGTATCGCCTGACGGCGATGAGTTTTATATGCTGCCTGGCGGCAGCGAAAACCTAACAACCTCGCTTCGCTCGATGGAAATGCACCCCTTTTGGTGCTGCGCACCACTTCTCCTAAAGGGAAGCATGTCACTGGATTCTCAGTCGCCTACGGCTCCCTACGAATCCAGTTCCTTTGCCACCC
>NZ_UPZP01000085.1 GCF_900538805.1 uncultured Dialister sp. | reverse complement strand
TTTTATGCAATGCGAGGAATGGGATGACGCGAATAGCGAGCTATTTAAGGAGTCCCATGACGAAGCAGTGCATAAAATTTCTTATAAAAGCAGACTCTATGAATTAATCAGTGCTTCCCTAATGAAAGCACGAAAAAGGAAATCCATGCCGGCCATGGAGAATTGAATTTTCCCAGGCTGAAACAGATGGATTTCCTTATGAATGAAAAATATTATACCCCTTTTATTCCATGGGGAGAAAGCCCCTGCGGCAGAAACGCATGCCCTGCAGGAGCTGTTGTATATAATCAGAATCATACCATGACAGGAATGTTCACTTGGTTCAGCACCTGTTTTTATTCTAAAATTTTTATAAATTCTTGTCAAGAAGAGGTATGGTACAAATAGATAGATAACAAGATAAAACGAAGAAATCAATGCCCCCTGCCGCCGCCGAACATGGACCACACCACCAGCGCTGCAAAGGCAGCCCAGGACATCATGTACGAAAGGATTCCCAGATCCGTCAGGATATTAATCACCGTAAGGCCTGCCATGAAAAGAATATTTCCCCTCTTTTCCACATAGGGATCCCGCCGGATAAGAATAAAGGCAATAATGAAAATAAGGATATTCACAATCAGCACGGCCGGGAAATAAATCAGAAGCGGCACCATCTGCAGAATAAAGCTTCCTGCCAGCATGAGGAGCATAATGTAAATCCAGGTCATGGAAATCATAATTCCCTCCCTGCATGATCGCCGTCTTCTTTGGGAATCCACATCTGCTGCTTCGGGAAAAGCCAGCGGAACTCATAGGACGGCGCCCATCGCTGTCCGAAAGCATGCATGGGAATGAGAAGGCCTGCGGAAAAATGGGAAAGATACGCCTTCACGCCCCATTCCCTGGCTGCCTGCTGCCGGGCATCCACCGGAAGCATGGCTATATCCACATCTTTCTCCTTTATGCAGGAAAGCTCCCGGAAAAACCAGTCCCTGGCTTCCCGGTTCTCGCTATCCCCCTCACCGGCCCAGTGCCACCAGTTCAAATCCCCTGCATGGAAAATGGTCAGTCCCTCTGCCTCCACCATGTAGGAGCCGCCGGCGTCGGTGGAGCCGTACATATGAACAGAAAGGGGCCCTTCATTAACCGTCTCTCCCACATCCATTTCATGAAGAAGACTCTCGTCGGCAAGTGCCAGACGGCAGTCCCGATGCAGGAAATAACCGGACGCCCTTTTTTCAAATTTCCGAATGGCCCGATTGAAATGGTCTCCGTGTACATGGGAAACAAAGAAATAAACCGGTTTATCCGTCTTTTCCAAACGGTCCTCCAGCCTTTTCAAAGGGTCCAGGTAGTAATCAAAAACAAGAATCATCGTCTCCAGCTCCAGCATAAAGCCGCTGTGGTGAAGGAAATATAAATCCACCGGTTTCATAGGTTCTCCTCTCGTCATAAACAGGATTTTCTGTATCTGCTAATAGATTTTAACTGTAATGTTTCCCTCTCAGGGAAGCTGTATAATAATTATATCATATGGGGCTGCTATGCGGCCCGGGTTCAGAGGATGTGTAAAAGGTTCTTAAGATTGACCGGCCTTACGGCCGGAGGGTTCTTAAGTTTGACGGTCCTACGGACCGAGGGTTGTGGTATCGCTGCCTTTGGCAGCGATAAGTTTTATAGTCAGCGTTACGGGATTACCTTCCCGTCCTATGCGTCATTCTTAGCGACAGAGAAGAATATCGGTTCCTGCTAACATTGACTCGCACCAGCCCACCAGTACACTAGTACACTAGTTCACTATCCCCAAATAAACATTCCTTTGACCTTTCCTGTCGGTTTATGTAAAATATCATTGTAATAAATACGAGGTGCACTATGATTACTCACGACACGAAAAATCACATGTTTGAAATCAACTATCCGGAAGGCCGGGCCTATCTGGAATACACAGAAGATAACGGTACCGTTACCGTTATCCATACCATTGTGCCTGAAGCACTGGGCGGAAGGGGCATTGCGGCCAAGCTGGCAGAAACTTTCTACCGCTGGGCTTCGGAAAATCACCATCCTGTCAAATCGGACTGTTCCTACATGACAGCCTGGATGAAACGAAAGAAAATCGAAATGTAGGCTCTTTAGACATTCTTAAAGCAGCCTTTCAAAGGCTGCTTTTTTATGATATAAGAAAGCGCTGATGCAGACTCTCCTCTGCATCAGCGCCTCCTTGGAACGGGAAACCCTATGTACAGCTCATCACTTTTCCAAAGCCCCGGCACCTTCCGGGAAACCCAGAATACACTAGATATGATAACCACCCATTTTATCGAACTGCTTCGTTTAAAATCAAAAGATCTCTACGACCACTCCGTGAGGGTAGCCAACTACGCCGGCGCCACCGCCGTATACATGCGGCTTCCGGCCAATGAAATCACCCTCATCCGCTATGCCGGACTCCTTCACGACATCGGACTCCTCACCATTCCCAACCACATTCTGACCAAAGTCCCCTATCTTTCCAGAAGGGAGCTCTCCCTTTACAAGAAACATCCGGAGCTGGGAGCCAATATGCTGGAATCGGTGCCCGGCTGCCAGGACCTTCTCCCCTACATCCGCTGTCATCACGAACGATGGGACGGCACCGGATATCCGAAGCATTTGAAAAACGTAAACATCCCCTTGGGTGCCAGAATCATCTCCGTAGCCAGCTACTACGACGACATGGTGTATTCCTCCCCGGATTTCAAAACAAAGGATATGAATGAAATATCCCGGGATATTATGACCGGCTCCGGCATCCTCTTCGATCCGGAAGTGGTATCGGCCTTCCTGAAAGTGCTCTTCCACAGCAATACCATACCCACATAAAAACGCCTGCGAAAGCAGGCGCTTTTTTATTGCCTTCTGACACGCCCTGCGGGCGTGAGGGTTCAGATATCTACTGTCTATCGTCTTTTCTTTCCAGCTCCCCAAATATCCCCGGTTTCTCAAATCCATATCTCCAGAAGGCCAGCCCTGCCAGATTATAGTTCTTTTCCAGTTCCAATTTCGCCCTGAGGGATTTTTCTTCTTCCAGATAAGTCCGGTGGAGGATTCCGCCCTGTCTCCAGGTGAGTGTGTACTGTTTGGCGTCTGGCTGCCAGATGGGTTTCAGGCGATATTTTTTCATGAGTGCTTCCTGGTCCTTCATGGCAAGGACTTTCGATTTCATGTGTCCCGGATTTCCTTCGTAGATTCTTGTGTAGAAAGGAAGGCCCAGGATGAGTTTTTCCGGCGGCACCATGGCAGTGAGTTTCTGTATGCTCCTGTCCAGCCAGCTGTAGGAGGAAACAGAGCCGGCGTAAGGGCTGGTTCTGGGAGTTTCGTCGTAGCCCATGATGATTTCGTAGTCGCAGAATTCGGAGAGCTTTTCCCGGTCGTAGCAGAGGCTCCATGTGGGAGATCCGGCGTTGTAGACGGTAATGTCCACGGTGAGCTTCTGTCCCGCCCCATGGAGGGGCTGGGACAGGTTCTTCATGAAATCGGTGAAAAGGTCCCTGTCTTTGGGGTCCATGTTCTCAAAGTCCACGTTGTACCCGTAAAGGCCATACACTTCAGAGAGCGCAGCGATTTTTGAAATGAAATTTTCCTGCCTTTTAGTGTCGTGCATGAAAAGGGAGGTTTTCTTCACTTCGAAGTCATTGTGGATGAGGGGCATCACTTCCATGTCCGCCTGCCGGGCCCTTTTGAGGTAGTCAAAGTTCCAGCTGTACTTGTTGTCCTCCACGTCCTGATAGCTTCCTATGGTGGGAGCAAGGATATGGGTGCCTGAGAGGCTTGCAAAATCGGAATTTTCATTTTTGAAGAAATAGTTGATGTCCCAGAGAACCAGCGGTCTTTGGGTGGCCTCTTTCTTCTTATCCATTTCCTTCTTTTCCTTTATTTTTTTGACGGTAAGTTCCTTTTTCTTCGGTTTATAGGTGTAGGACAGGCCGGCACTCCGGCTGAAGAAGGACAAATCCACATACCGGTTTCCTTCCAGCTCCTTATAGGGGATTTCCACTTTTTCTTCTTTTTTCATGGCCGCCGGAGTGAGATACACATAGAGCTTATCCTTCTCCCAGGAAAGTTTCCACTTTCCCCCTTTAGTAAGCACCACCGGAGCAGTATAGAAGGTACCGTCCACTTCGTAAGCATTGAAATTTTTGAAATCGCCGCCCTTCATTTTGACCGGCACCGAACCGGCGGCAGAAACTGCCGCCGGAAGGGCCAGCGTGAGAAGGACTGCTGCTGTTAACTTTTTAAGCAATGTTTCTCCTTTCCCCTGTTATAAACACTCTGCTACAAATTTTCTGACCAAAGCGGCCAGTGTCTTCGTATCCAGCAGATAATATATGTCTTCTTCCCTTTCCAGAGCAAACGGTTCTTTATCCAGGAAGGAAATGAATTTCCTTAAGATCTTTGCTGCCTTCTTTCCCTGGTCCAAAGGCTTTTCCTTCCGGCCCAGCACCTTTTCCATAAGATAAATCATGACTGCCGGGCGGAAATAATAATCGATGAAAGCGTTTTCTATCCAGTAATCGTGCATGGTATGGCGGAAGCGGGCGCATCCTTTGGCAAAGGATAGATACAAAGGAAGGCCGTCAGAAAGGCCGCCCCAGAAATCGCTGAAGCCATAGTCAAAGGCACCGTCTTCCTGGGTCATAATATAGGTTAAAGCATTGCCTTCAATGATATGCACCTTTTCCCTGTGGGGAAACTGGGGCAACAGTTTCTTTTTAAAGAGAGAAATCATGTAAGGATTGAGCTCCACCACCGTCACCGATTCCACATCCTCCTTTTCAGAGGCCATGAAGGTATAGTAGCCAAGGCCAAGGCCGTAGGTGATGACCTTCCCCCCTGCCCTTTTCAAAGGCTCCTTCATGGATTCGATTTCACTTAAAACCACGCTCATCCACACAGCGCCGTTTTCAAGGAGCACCGGAAAAAGAGCCCTGCTGTCAAAAAAAGCCCCTTCTCCGTAGGCAAAGGGATCCTCCCTCTGAAATCCGTCATGGTAGGTCTGGATAAGTTCCCCCGGCAGATAGTCGTTTACAGAAAGGGTGATATGTCCCTCCCTGGTTTTCCCTTCCACCTTCACTTTCTTGTAGTAGGGATTATCCTGAATGTCGGCGGCTTTGTGCATGGTAATGTGGGAAAGAAGGTAATCATAAAGAGCATCCCCGATTTCCTCTTCCTTCATGAAACGGGACAGCTCCGAATAAGGCGCAAGGTCCTCTCCCCCATGGGAAAGCTCATAGGCCATCTCGCCGATGTCGTCGGAAAATCCGATGTCCACATAGGAAGAAACCGGCGCCCTCTTCCCTTTGGCAGAGAGCTTTTTAAAATCCACATCCCCCACGTAGAGATGGTCCGCCACCTCCCCAAGGAGCATGTCCTGGGCCGTTACGGAAAGGAGATAGGTCTTCCATAGGTCCAGAACCCTTTCTTTCATAGCCGTGCTGTTTTTTATTTTCATAGATTCATCCTTTCAGCAAATCTTTACATGGCGCCGCTGGCTATGGTGAGTCCTGTCACGGAAGCGGCGCCGGCCCGTTTCAGTTCATGGGCGGCGGATTCCATGGTGGCGCCGGTGGTGTAGACATCATCCACCAGAAGGATATGTTTTTCTTTGACATCCACATTTCTATTGATATGAAATATGCCTTTAATGTTTTCATACCTTTCTGTTCGGGAGAGGAGGGACTGGGTTTCGGCGGCGCGGAAGCGGACGAGGCCCCTTGGCAGGTATTCTTTTCCCGCTTTTTTCATCCATTCTTCAAACATCATGTCCACCTGGTTATAGCCCCGGCTGTGCCATTTCTTTTTAGACAGTGGCACCGGAATGACGCAGCGGCAGAAGGAGAGCCTGTCCCAGTAGGGAAACCGGGCCAGAAGAGGCGGGAAGGCCCGTTTTCTGTCTATGCGGCCGCCGTATTTCAGCTGGATAATGACTTGCCTCACAGCGCCTTCGTAGTTGCACAGGGTGTAGCAGCCGTGGAGATGGTCTGTGTGGGAGGAATTTAAAAGCCTTGGGTTCCATACTTTTTTGAAACATTCTTCGCACCACACTTGATCCCGGTCCACCACTTTTCCGCAGCCCGGACAGGTGACGGGATAGAAAATGTCCGCCAGGTCATGGAAAAGTTTCATTTGTTTGCCTCTCCTTTAAGCAGCGGCAGGAAAAGGCTGTAGCGGCTCTCGGTATCCTGCCGGCTTACTGCCCGGGCGATGGCGTCGTCTGTGGATATGAGGATAGTCTTCTTTCTGGCTCTGGTGACACCGGTGTAGAGAAGGTTCCGTTTCAGCATGATGTTCTGGGTAGGAAGGAGCACCAGGATCACCGTATCGTATTCGCTGCCCTGGCTTTTGTGCACCGTGGCGGCGTAGGCCAGCTGGATGCTGTTCCTGTCTTCCCCTTCATACACCACTTCTTTGCCGTCATAGCGCACGAAGATTTTATTCTTGTCCACTGCCCACACAATGCCCAGGTCCCCATTGTAGACGCCCTTTTCATAGTCGTTCTTCTTCTGCATCACCTTATCGCCGGGCAGGAAATGGGATGCTCCCTCCACCGGATGGCCATGGACCAGTTCCTGGATGGCATGGTTCAGATGGTCCACGCCGCAGGTGCCCCGGTACATGGGAGAAAGGACCTGCATGGACATTTTCATGAGTTCGCTTCCATAGTCCAGCTGCCGGCAATAGTTCATGACGGCGCCGAAGGCGTCCATTTCCGAGGAGGCATAGTAAATGGAAAACTCTCCTTCCTCATCGGGGAAGCACATGTCGCCATGGCGGATGCGGGCGGCGTTGTCGATAATGCCGCTCCCTTCCTTCTGGCGAAAAATATGCTCCAGCCTGACCACCGGCACCTTTCCCCAGGAAATCAGGTCTTTCAGGGGAGATCCCGGTCCCACCGGCGGGAGCTGGTCGATATCCCCCACCAGAATGAGCCTTGCTCCTTCCTTCAGGGCGCAGAGCAGATGGTAGAAGAGGGAAATATCCATCATGGATGCTTCATCCACAATGATGATATCTTCCTTCAAGGGATCCGATTCATTCCGGTTAAAGAAGGTGCCGCCGGAATCGTGGAGCTCCGCTTCCAATGCTTTATGGATGGTATCGGCATTCATGCCACTGGAAAGGGACAATCTTTTGGCCGCCCTGCCGGTGGGCGCCATGAGGCGCACCTTTTTCTGGAACTGACGGGCCGCAGTGATGATGGCCCTGACCAATGTGGTTTTTCCTGTGCCCGGGCCGCCGGTGATGACAAGCACCCCCGACTCCAGTGCCTTCTGCACCGCTTCTTTCTGGCGGTCCGCCAGGGAAAGATGATTTTCCCTTTCGAATTTTTCAATGGCCAGCTTTGAAGAGCCCAGGGGCTCAGCGTCCATCATATTCCGGATACGGATGGCCGACTCCGTTTCCGCTTCATAGAGGGATGGAAGGTAAAGATACCGTTTATCATTCCAAAGAACGGAAGGAATATATTCATGTTCAATGGCATCCTTTCCTGCAGCTCTTACAATATCTTCTGTCACCGCAAGGAGGAGAGATGTATTTCGGAAAACCGATTCTTCCGGTGCACAGGCATGGCCCTGCATGAGGGCCCGGGCAATCATATACTCAATACCATGAACCACCCGGTCCGAATCATCGGGATCCACGCCTTTAGAGAGAGCGATGCGGTCCACTTCCTGGAATCCCAAACCCGGTATGTCCCGTACCATGCGGTAGGGGTCATGGGTGAGCACCTCTTCCGTTTCATCACCGTATTTCTTATGGATATCCGAAGCAAACCGCTCAGAAATCCCCAGGGATTGGAGGAACATAATAAGAGCCTGCTCCTCGCGAATCTCTTCATAGGAGTTCTTAATCTTCTCCAGAGTCTTTCTCCCGATGCCCGGCACCTGCCGAAGGTCCTCTATCCTTTCCTCGAAGACCTCCATGGTTTTCCTGCCGAAGCGGTCCACGATCCTTCCTGCCATGGAAGGGCCGATGCCTTCAATGAGACCGGACGCCAGAAACAGCTTGATTTCCTCCGTTTCCTCGGGCTTCACATTTTCCAATGCACTGCATTTGAACTGCATGCCAAAACGGGGATGCCGTTCCCAACATCCCCGAAGCAGCACAGGCTGCCCCACATAGGGGGCAGATCCCCTGTATGCGGCAGTCATGATTTTCCTGCTGTCCTTATTTTCCAGGAGGAATACGCAGAATCTGCCGTCATCGCTGGAAAATATGATTTTCCTTACGGTGCCCCGCAGTTCTTCCGTCATTTTTCTTCTCCCCTGATGAAACGATTCTGCACCTTCTTGCTGATATCCATAAGCATCTGGTACCAGCGGATGAAATCGGGCCGTGCAGACATATCTTCAATGAGCCGGGAGAGTTCCTCTATGTTCTTTTCTTCCCTTTTGCCGTCAAAGACCGGGATTTCCGCTTTGAGCTTGCACTGGGCGATGCTTTTAGACAGAGCCAGCCGCTTTTCAAAAAGAGCGGCCAGCTCCTTATCTATATTCCTGACAGAATTTCTTAAAGCCTCTAACTCTTTGTCTTCCATAACAGTCCACTCCCCTCAGGAAGAAATGGGATTTACTGATTATTGGCGTGAAGGGTCTGAAGGATTTCCAGTACCTTATCCTTTGCTTCATCCAACGGCACTTCCACCACTTCGCCGGACCGGCGGATTTTGATTTCCACACTGCCGGACTGCTGCCACTTCTTGCCGATAGTGACACGGACAGGATAACCGATGAGGTCTGCATCCTTGAACTTAATGCCCGCCCTTTCATTCCGGTCATCCAGCACCACTTCATCCCGGCTGTCTTCCATGGAATCATAGAGCTTTTTGGCAGCTGCCATCACTTCTTCCGACTTGTTATTGGCCGGAACGATGACCACTTCATAAGGCGCAATGGCCACCGGCCAGATAATGCCGTCAGCATCGTGGTTCTGTTCGATGGATGCAGCAACGGTCCTCGTAACGCCGATACCGTAGCAGCCCATGACGAAAGGATGGGATTTACCCTGGTTGTCCAGGAAGGTGGCATGGAGCGCTTCACTGTACTTGGTGCCCAGCTTGAAGACCTGGCCCACTTCGATGCCCCGGCAGCGGACAATCTTTCCGCCGCAGTGAGGACATGCATCGCCCTCTTCGATCTGCCGGATGGTTTCCACACGGACATCCTTGAAATCCCTGGCCGGGTTTACATGGATGTAATGCTTGTCCTTTTCATTGGCTCCGCAGCAGGCATCCTGCATTTCCATAACCGTAGGATCCACCAGAATATCAAATTCCTTCGTCCTCTTAAGACCGATGGGGCTGATGTAGCCGGCGGTGAGGCCCACTTTCTTCAAATCCTCATCGGAAGCCATGTCCACATTGATGGCATTGTAAATATGCTGAATCTTCGTTTCATTCACTTCATGGTCGCCGCGCACCATGGCCAGCACCACCAGGCCGTCCACATTGTACACCACAGCCTTCACGGACTGCTTCACCGGTGCATGGAGGAAATCGCACACCATTTCGATGGTATGCTGCCCTGGGGTTTCCACGATTTCCTTTTCCTTATCATTATGGATGTAGCTCTTAATGGTGAGCGGATCCACTGCTTCAATGTTGGCTGCAAAATCGCAGTTTTCACAGTATACGATATCCGCTTCACCGGAATCAGCCAGCACTTCGAACTCATGGGAGCCGCTGCCGCCGATGGCACCGGAATCTGCAATGACAGGACGGAAAGTGAGACCGCAGCGGGTGAAAATGCGGGAGTACGCATCGTACATGAGCTTATACTGCTTATCCAGCCCTTCCTCGTCGGCATCAAAGGTATAGCCGTCCTTCATGATAAATTCACGGCTTCTCATGAGACCGAAACGGGGACGCTTTTCATCTCTGTACTTGTTCTGGATCTGATATACGGAAACAGGAAGCTGCTTGTAAGAAGTGGTGTCCATCTGAATAAGAGAAGTCACCAGCTCCTCATGGGTAGGTCCCAGGCAGTATTCCCGGTCATTCCGGTCCTTCAGCTTGAACATTTCCGGTCCGAACACATCCCAGCGGCCTGTCTTCTGCCAAAGCTCCGCCGGCTGCACGATGGGCATCATGATTTCCTGGGCGCCGGTCTTATTGATTTCCTCACGGATAATCTTCTCCACCTTCTGAATCGAACGCCATGCCAAAGGAAGGAAGGAATAAATGCCATTCCCCACCTTCCTCATCATGCCGGCCTTCAGCATGTACTGATGGCTCACCACCACGGCATCAGCCGGTAATTCACGTAATGTCGGACTGTATAATCTGGATGCTAACAAAATATCTCCCCCTGTAACTGTCCCGGCAGAGCGGAACGATTTTCATACCGAAATTTTTTCGTTATATGCTTTTTTATTATACCACTCTTTGAAAGCTTTTGGGGGAAAAATGAGAGGGTTCAGAGGGTGAAGGTTCTTAAGGAAGGTTCTTAAGTTTGACGGGGCTTTCGCCCCGAAGGTTCTTAGGTTTGACGCAGCCTGTGGCTGCGAGGGTTGT
>NZ_UPZP01000084.1 GCF_900538805.1 uncultured Dialister sp. | reverse complement strand
ATTCGCGTCGACTGATTCCTTGCATTGAATAAAAATACAAGAATGAAATCCGATAACGATTTAATCAGCGCTTCCCTTAAGTTATAGAGTTTACACTTATTTATGCTTAAAAAGTATACACGTTAATAGCCTATTTCAATTTATATAACCTTATGATATAATTTGTGTGTTCCGGTAAAGGAACCGATGAGGGAGGTGACAGTTTACTTCATGAAAAGGAGTAAGCTTAAACTTTACGGATTCAATAACCTGACGAAGACCCTGAGCTTCAATATGTATGATGTGTGCTATGCCAGCACGGAGGAAGAACGGAAAAAGTACATCGCCTACATTGACGAGCAGTACAGCGCCGAAAGGCTCACCGGCATTCTTCAGAAGGTGGCAGACACCATCGGTGCCATTGTGCTGAACATCGCCCAGCAGGACTATGATCCCCAGGGCGCCAGCGTGACCATGCTCATTGCAGAGGAAGAACTGGAAAAGAAGGATGTGGTGGCCCATCTGGATAAAAGCCATATCACCGTCCACACCTATCCGGAAATGCATCCCCAGGACGGTATCTGCACCTTCCGGGCGGATATCGACGTATCCACCTGCGGAAAGATTTCACCGCTCAATGCATTGAATTTCCTGCTCCGTTCCTTCGAAGCGGACATTGTCATCACGGACTACCGGGTCCGCGGCTTCACCAGGGACGTGAAGGGAAAGAAAATTTTCATCGACCATCGGATTAATTCTATCCAGAACTACATGGCGCCGGAACTCCGTCATACCTATGACATGATCGACGTCAATGTGTATCAGGAAAATATTTTCCATACGAAAATGATTCTTCACGACTTTAAGCTTGATAATTATCTTTTCGATATGACTGAAAAGGACCTGGCTCCGAAGGAAGTGAAACGAATCCGCCGCCTGCTGAAGCAGGAAATGTATGAAATTTTCAATGGCAGGAACATGCCTGCCATTAAAGACTGATTTGTATTCTTTTTATTACAAGGAGGAAAAGAATGGATACATCAGAACTGAAGAAAGAAGCCATTGCGCTTAGAAAAGAAAAGCACCAGATGATTAAGACTGCTCTCAACGCAGACATGAAAAACGGCCATGACCTGGCCATCGTCTACACCCCCGGCGTTTCCGCACCGTGCCTGGAAATCAAGAAGGATGAAGACCTGTCTCTGGAAATGACCTGGAGAGGCAACGTGGTAGCCGTTATTTCCGACGGCACCCGCGTACTGGGCCTTGGCGACATCGGCGCTGCCGCTGCCATGCCTGTTATGGAAGGCAAATCCGCCCTCTATAAGAGATTCGGCAACATCGACGCTATCCCCATCGTTCTTGACACCAAGGACAAGGATGAATTCATCCACACCGTAAAGCTGTTGGAAAAGAACTTCGCCGGCATCAACCTGGAAGACATTTCTTCCCCGAAATGCTATGACATTGAAGACGAACTGAAGAAAATCATGAATATCCCCGTATTCCATGATGACCAGCACGGCACCGCCATCGCAGCGCTCGCTGCTCTTCTTGGCGCCCTCAAAGTGACTGGCAAGAAAATCGATGAAATCAAAGTCGTCATGAACGGCGCCGGCGCAGCAGGCACCGCCATTGCCCGCCTTCTCCTGGAAGACGGCGTAAAACCGGAAAACATGACCATCCTTAACTCCAAGGGCATCCTCTATGATAACGGCAAACGGGACCGTGTTCAGCTGGAACTGATTCAGAAGACAAATCCGGAAAACAAACAGGGCACCTTCGCCGACGCCGTCAAAGGGGCCGACGTACTCATCGGCTGCTCCGCTCCCGGCGTATTCAACTGCGACGCCATTAAGACCATGGCCGACAAGAGCATCGTCTTTGCCATGGCAAACCCGGTACCGGAAATCATGGAAGAAGAAGCCAAGGAAAAGGGCGTATATATCTACGGCTCCGGCAGAAGCGACATGCACAACCAGGTTAACAACTCCTCCGTATTCCCGGGCCTCTTCCGCGGCGCCCTGGACGTAAGAGCACGGCAGATTAACGAAGAAATGAAACTGGCCGCTGCCCATGCGCTGGCTGACTTGGCCACCAAGTGCACCCTGGACCCGGACCATGTGGTGGTGGACGTATTCGATGAAAGAGTACCCCACGAAGTGGCAAAGGCCGTTGCCAAAGCAGCCATCGCCTCCGGCGTGGCAAGGGTCACCGAACTTCCTGAGCAGTATAAAGACTGATTGGACAGTTTAAAGAAAAAATCTCCTGCAGAGAGGAAAATCTCCGCAGGGGATTTTTTGTCTTGGGGCGACTGTGTCGGCTTTTCCGCCGACTGGTATTTAATGCTGCTTGTCTCACATATGCCGCGTACCGAGATTCTTCGCTACACTAAGAATGACAGTGTTCGGCGGGAAGTAAGTCCCGTAACGCTGACCATAAAATTTCATCGCCGTCAGGCGATACAACACCCTCTGAACCCGCCCGCTGGAAGCGGGCAGAACCCTTTGAACCTTCTGAACCCGAGCCGCAGGCCAATCCATGGGCCCCTTTCCTCACTGTACTGAAAAGTATATAATAAGGTATACGACTAGTGGCGGCCTGAGATGATATTTTCAGGGGCCGGACAGGAAAGGCTTTCTTATGAATCTGATTAACCGCATGGTTTTCTGCATCAGGGATCGGGGATTCCGGAATCTTCCGGAGGATGAACGGGCAGGAAAAATCGATGAAGGGGCGCTGGCTATCCTTCGAAAACTGAATGATGAGGGGAAAGAGGCCTATGTGGTGGGCGGCTGCGTGCGGGACCTTCTCATGGGCCTTGTACCCCATGACTGGGATATAACCGCCTCTGCCCGGCCGGAGGAGACCATGGCTATTGCGAAAGCGGCGGGCTGGAAGGCCATTGACGGCGGGGGACGGCGCTTTGGTACGGTCATTGTGGTGCGGAATGGAAAAAACTATGAGGTCACCACGTTCCGGAAGGAGTTTTACGGTGCCGATGCCCACAGGCCGGAGACAGTTTCTTTTTCCGATACATTGAAGGAAGATGTGAGCCGCCGGGATTTTACGGTGAATGCCATGGCCCTGGACGGGGACGGCTGTCTCTATGATTATTTCCATGGACTGGAGGATCTGGAAAAGAAGCGGCTCCGTACCGTAGGAGATGCGGAGAGCCGGTTCAACGAGGATGCCCTCCGCATGTTCCGGGCCTGCCGTTTTCTGGGGCAGCTGGATTTCATGGCGGATAGAAGTCTGGTGAAAGGCATGAAGGATGCCTTTCCACGGGTGGAAGGGCTTTCCCTGGAACGGGTGAAGGAGGAAGTGAACCGCCTTCTGGTAACACCCCATGCGGCCAGGGGACTTGACCTCATGGTGAGGAGCGGGCTCAATGAAATGAGCTGCCGGGTGAAGGAAAACGGTGCCTATACGGCAGTGCCCATCCTTCCGGAGCTTTCCCATCTGGTGGGCCTTCCACAGCAGAAGGAATTTCATAAGTACGACGGCTGGCACCACACCCTGGCAGTGGTGGACGCATCGGCGCCTATCCTGCTGAACCGATGGGCCGCTCTTCTCCACGATGTGGGAAAGGGGATGCCCGGCATCCGGGCGGTAAGGAAGGGCAAACTCACCGATTATGGCCACGATACGGAAGGAGCCCATATGGCAAGGGCCATTCTTTCCCGCTGGCGTATGCCCGCCGATTTCACGGACCGGGTGGTGTGGCTTGTGGAAAATCATATGAAATTTCACTATTTCGCCAATTTCGGCGAAGCCAATGCACTGAAATGGGTGCGAAGCCTGGCCAGAAATAAGACCTTTCGCTCCTCCGCCGACATGGCAGAGGCTTTCCATGAGATGACGGATTTGGGAAATGCGGATATCATCGGCTGCGGACGGCCCCTTTCCGCTACGGAAGGACACAGCGAGTTCGGACGGTACATGGAGGATTTATCACAGGAAGTGCCTGTCACCACCCATGAGCTTCATTACGGGAAAGAAGTGCCGGAACTTTTAGGGCGCCTGGCAGGAGAGGGAATGCAGAATCTTCTTCTCCGGGTGCAGAACGGAAATCTGGAAAATACGCCTGCCGCGCTGTATGACGCGGCGGTAAGATTTAAGAGGAGAAGGGAACATGAAAAAGGAACTGCCCAGGAATAGGATGAGGAAGCGAAGCATCAGGCTTTCTTTCATCCTCTGCTTCATCGGCGGCCTCCTGCTTCTTCGTCTCATGTGGGTGCAGATTATCCAGGGCCATCATTATGAAGAAATGGCCATGAACCAGACGGAGGGGGTGCAGACCCTCTATTCGCCCCGCGGCACCATTTACGACCGGAATGGCAGGGAACTGGCCTTTTCCATTATGGTGAAGTCCTTTTTTGCGGACCCCGGTACCATGAATGTGAGCCCCGAAGAGGCGGCGAAAGAGCTCTCGCCCCTGCTTCACCGGAAGGAAGGGGACCTGGTGAAGGATTTGTCAGAGGATACCCGCTTCGTATGGCTGGAACGGGTAATGGACCCGGAAGATTCGGACAAGGTCATCGCCCTCATTAAGGAAAAGAAATGGAAGGGCTTTGGTTTCTTCGATGAAAGCCGCCGTTTCTATCCCAACGACTCCATGGCTGCCAATGTGCTTGGCTTCGTAGGTCTGGACGACAGAGGCTTAGACGGACTGGAAATGTCTCTGGACGATCTTATCCGCGGCGGGAAAAATAAACAGCATATTTTAACCGATGCCAGGGGAAATCCGATTTTAAAGTCTGCCATGGCGCCGTACAAGGCGAAAAAGGAAAAATCCGTATACCTTACCATTGACCAGAACATCCAGTTCTATGCGGAACGGGCGCTGGACCGGGCCATGGCTTTCACCCATGCCTCTGGCGGTATTATCATCGTCATGGACCCCAAGACCGGAGCTATCCTGGCTTTGGGCAACCGTCCTTCCTATGACCCCAACCACTTCGATAAGGCCACGGAAGCGGAATTTAAGAACCGGGCGGTGGTGGATATTTACGAACCGGGTTCCACCTTTAAGCCCATTATTGCGTCGGCGGCCCTTGCTGCAGGCACCTATGATACACAGCGGGTATGGCACGACCCCGGCGCCGTATGGGCCTCGGGCCATGCCATCCGGAACTGGAATGACGAGTCCTACGGCGATGTGCGGCTGGTGGATATTCTGAAATTCTCCATTAACACCGGTTTTGCCCACATCGGACTCCTCACCGGCGGCGAGACATTGACCCGCTATGCCAAAGCATTTGGTTTCGGGAAGCCTACGGGCATCGAACTGCCCGGTGAAGGCAGCGGCATTCTCTTTGAACCGAAGGATATGCGGCCCATCGATGTGGCCACCATGTCCATCGGCCAGAGTATCGCCGTAACGCCTCTCCAGATGGTGCAGGCCTACAGCGCCATTGCCAATGGCGGCAAAATGGTGAAGCCCCATATTATCCAGTCCATCAAGAACGCTGACGGCAGTGACTACAAGGTGACGCCGGTGGAATACAGCGGCGAACCGATTTCACAAAAAGTGGCGGATGAAGTGAAGGACATGATGGAAAAAGAAGTCTCCGAAGGCGGCGGCACCAATGCGAAGGTGCCGGGCTACCACATGGCCGGCAAAACAGGTACAGCCCAGAAGCTGGACCCTGTGAACGGCGGCTACCTGAAGGGGCAGTACATCGCCTCCTTCTGCGGCTTCGGCCCTACTGAAGACGCCAGGGCCATCTGCCTTGTGGTACTGGATACGCCAAAGGGTACCTACTACGGCGGCCAGGTGGCGGCGCCGGTATTCAAGGAAGCCATGACCCAGATCATGCGGTATCTGAAAATCCCTACACTGGACGACCAGACCATCCATGCCAAACCGCAGGACAAGCCCATCGAACTGTACAAACCTAGCCTTCCTCCGGAAAGTGCCAAGGAATTCCGTCTCCCCAGCTTCACCGGCTGGTCCATGCGGGACGTAGGTGAATGGCTTACCCGGGCAGGCCTGGGCTTCCAGCCCGAAGGCAGCGGCTACGCCGATAAACAGGACCCCGGTATCGGCGCAAGAGTAAAACGGGGAGATAACGTAAAAGTTCATTTCTCCCATCATGATTGAAAAAGAGCAGCGCTTCCTTAGGAGGTGCTGCTTTTTTGACATGTGAGGGTTCAGAAGGTGCAAAAGGTTCACAGGGTTCAAAGGCTGGTGGTAGGCGCCCTTTAAAAAGAAGGGGCGCCAGTTTGGATAAAACCGGACAACCGCCCTTACGGGCGAGGGAAAACAAGCCAACCGCCCTTTGGGCGAGGGAAATGCACCCCTTCTGCCGCCTTCAGCGGCGTCTCCCCCGGAGGGGGAGATTTGCTCTCCGCTTACCCTTGCGCTAACTTAAGTTGCTCATTGTATAGTGGCGAGAAAACTTCCCCCTCCGGGGGAAGTCCCCGTAGGGGAATAGGGGTGCATTTCTGTTGTGGAGACCCTGCAGAGGGTCTCCAAGTCGGGCGAAGTTTGTCCTTAGCCTGCACACAAAAGGACCTTCCTATGAATCGCCCGACCGATGAAGCGAGGTTGTGAAGGTTTTCCATTCCGCGAAGCGGAATTCTAAAACTCATCGCCCGCAGGGCGATACCACAACCCTCTGAACCTTTTGAACCTTCTGAACCTTCTGAACCCTGCCACGCAGTGGCTCCAATGGTGATACCACAACCCTTTGAACCCGCCCGCTGGAAGCGGGCAGAACCTTCTGAACCTTCTGAACCCTGCCGCGAAGCGGCTCCAATGGCAATCCTTCCCCTTTGAACCCTTTGTACTTTCCGATTGTGATATAATGAAAAGAGCGTTGATTCATTGGCCCTATGATACCGGTGAATCCGTATTTCTAGCAGGTAAAGAATTCAAAAAAGTGGTTGGGCATGAAGGAGTGGACATGATGTTAAGCGATATTGAAATTGCACAGAAAGCAGAATTGAAGCCGATTACAGAAATCGGTGCTTCCATCGGGATTCCGGCGGAGGATTTGGAAAATTACGGCCCCTACAAGGCGAAGGTTTCCCTGAAGCTCACAAAGGAACTTGAGAACAAGCCCATGGGTCATCTGATTCTTGTCACCGCCATTTCTCCAACCCCCGCAGGGGAAGGGAAGACTACCACCACCGTAGGCCTTGGGCAGGCGCTGGCGCAGCTGGGTAAAAAGGCCATGATCTGCCTCCGCGAACCGTCCCTTGGTCCCTGCATGGGCATTAAGGGCGGCGCCGCAGGCGGCGGTTATTCCCAGGTGGTTCCCATGGAGGATATTAACCTTCATTTCACCGGCGACCTTCATGCCATTACGGCTGCCAATAACCTTTTGGCTGCCATGGTGGACAACCATATCCAGCAGGGAAATGCCCTTGGCATTGATCCCCGCCGGGTGGTATGGAAACGGGTGGAGGACATGAATGACCGGGTGCTCCGCCATATTGTGGTAGGCCTTGGCGGCCATGCCAACGGCGTTCCAAGGGAAGACGGCTTTGATATTACCGTGGCTTCCGAAGTGATGGCTATCCTCTGCCTGGCTGATTCCATCCGTGACATGAAGGAAAGGTTTGCCAGAATCATTGTGGGCTACACCTACGATAACAAGCCGGTCACTGCCGGTGACATCCATGCCCAGGGTGCCATGGCTGCCCTCATGAAGGATGCGCTGAAGCCGAACCTGGTACAGACCTTAGAGCACGTACCTGCCTTTATCCACGGCGGCCCATTTGCCAACATTGCCCATGGCTGCAACTCCGTACTGGCTACCCGCACAGCCCTTCACCTGGCGGATTATGTGGTAACGGAAGCCGGTTTCGGTGCGGATCTGGGTGCTGAAAAGTTCCTGGACATCAAGTGCCGTTTTGCCGGCCTGAAACCGGATGCCGCAGTACTGGTGGCTACCATCCGTGCCCTGAAGATGAACGGCGGCAAGGCAAAGAACGAACTCACCGAATCGGATCCGGAAGCAGTGAAGAGAGGTCTCCCGAACCTGCTTCGTCATATTTCCAACCTGAAGAAATATGGTCTCCCCATTGTGGTAGCCCTCAACATGTTCCCCAGCGATACGGCAGAAGAAAAGAAGGTTATCGAAGATGCCTGCGCCGAGGCAGGAGTTCCGGTGGCTGAATCCACGGTCTTTGTGGACGGCGGCAAAGGCGGCCTTGACCTGGGACGGAAAGTGCTGGAAGCGGTGGACAAAGGCTCTTCCTACAAGCCTCTCTATGACCTGGACCTGCCGCTGAAGGACAAGATTGAAACCATTGCTAAGGAAATCTACGGCGCAGGCAGCGTGCAGTACGACAGCGCCGCTGAAAAGGAACTGAAGCACATCGAGGACATGGGCTTTAAGAATGTACCGGTGTGCATTGCCAAGACTCCCGCTTCCTTCAGTGATGATCCCACCAAGCTGGGGGCGCCCTCCGGCTTTACCCTCCATGTACGGGAAGTCAGGATTTCTGCAGGAGCCGGCTTCGTGGTCGTTCTCACCGGCAAGGTTATGACCATGCCGGGCCTGCCCAAGCATCCGGCAGCTGAACGGATTGATGTGGATGATGAAGGACATATTACAGGACTCTTCTGATATGGCAGATATACTGGACGGAAAAGAAACGGCGGCCTCCCTGGAAAAGGTTCTTCGGGAAAGACTTTCGGCCCTGCGGGAAAAACATTATGAACCTAAACTGGCCATTATCCTGGCCGGCGGCAGCAAGCCCTCTGCCATGTACGCTTCCTTCATGCAGAAGGTGGCCAAGGGCTACGGCATTGAATCGGAAATTTTCCAGGAATCCGAAGACATTACGGAGGAAGAACTGGGAAGCCTGATTACCGATTTGAGCCATGACCGGGAAATCACGGGCATCCTCATGATGATGCCCCTGCCCGATGGCATTGATGCGGAAAAGATGATTGCCCTCATCGACCCGGACAAGGATGTGGACGGACTCACCGATACCAATGCAGGAAGACTTTCTGCAGGCAAGGCAGGGCTCTTTGGCTGCACGCCCCGGGCGGTGATGGCCATTCTTGACCACTACGGCATCAACCCCGACGGCCAAAAGGCGGTGGTCATCGGACGGAGCAATGTCATCGGCAAGCCGGTGTCCCTCATGCTTCTGAAGAAAAACGCCACCGTCACCATCTGCCATTCCCATACGAAGGATTTGAAGAAAATCGCTTCCGATGCGGATATCCTGGTGGCCGCTCTGGGCCATGCGGGCGCTGTGACGGCGGATATGGTGAAACCGGGAGCCGTGGTGATTGATGTGGGCATTAACCGGGTGAACGGCAAAACCGTGGGGGATGTGGATTTTGAGGCGGTTTCCGAAATCGCCGGCGCCATCACCCCTGTCCCCGGCGGCGTAGGCAGTGTCACCACCACCATGGTCATTGAAAATATCATTACTGCCGGTGAAAAACAGGCGGCAAAAGAAATGAAAGACTGAATCCATTTCATCAAAAAAGCGGCATTCCCAAGGATGCCGCTTTTCTGCTGGGAAAATATGATAAAATAGAAGAAATATTACTTCCTATTATTTCACAGAAAGGATTTTTCCATTGGAAACCAATGCAGTAACCAAGGTAGTGACTGATGAAATCAGCATTACCGCCAAATTTATGAGCGATTTGAAAATGTTTGCCCTTACCAAGGGCATTGACCTGGTGGAGGCCATTATCCTCTTCATCGTGGGCTACATCATCTGCCGTTACATCCGCAAGGCAGTGGAGCATATTCTGGATAAGAGCAATGTGGACCCTTCGGCAAAGACCTTTATTTCAGAAATCATATTCTTCTTCTGCCTTGCCATTGTATCCATCGTGGCTTTGGGCACTGCCGGTGTAGCGGCAGGCACCCTGGCGGCAGCTTTCGGCGGCATGGGCCTTGCCATCGGCCTTGGTCTCAAGGACAATATCGGCAACGTGGCCTCCGGCATCTTCATCCTCATCTTCCGCCCCTTCCGGGTGGGGGACTACATCCAGGTGGGTACCAGCCAGGGCACCGTCACCGATATCCGCATTATGTACACCCTGATTTCCACCCTGGGCAACCAGATGATTGTCATCCCCAATTCCTCTCTCATCAACAGCGTCATTAAAAACTATTCCGCCTTTGAAACAAGAAATCTGGAATTTACCTTCGACGTGGGCTACAGCACAAACCTGCCGGAGTGCATCGCCCTTCTGAAGAAAATTTTCACAGAAGACGACTATGTGCTGAACAAAGACAGCCTTCCCATCTACGTGAACTCCCTGGCTGAATCATCCATCCGTATCTACGTGAGGGCCCAGGTGGACCGGCAGAAATATTTCGACGCCCAGAATGAACTGTATATCAAGGTGAAGGAAGCCTTCGACAAAAACGGAATCGATATCCCCTTCCCCCAGATCGTGGTGCACCGGGCGAAGGATTAAGAGGCTTCTGCGTGGTCGGGATTGAGATGCCCCGCCTTTCACATGTCATCCGGGGTCGGTCAGCCGACAATCGGAAGGCCCTTTTATGGGCAGGCTAAGGGCCAACTTCGGCTGACTTGGAGACCCTCTGCAGGGTCTCCACAATAGCGAAGGATCTCGGTACATGGAGAGGGTGAGACTGATGCTGGTAAATACCAGTCAGCGGGGCGGCGCTTACTTATATTGGAGCGGTAAGGAAGCGCTGATTAAATCGTTGTTTGCTTTTATTCTTGAATTTTTATGCAATGCAAGGAATGAGGCGACGCGAA
>NZ_UPZP01000083.1 GCF_900538805.1 uncultured Dialister sp. | reverse complement strand
CCAAGTGACCTGGAGTCCATTTGATTAGAAGAATTTTAATTTAGCAGAAAAATTTACACAAAGGACTTGACAGACCCCATTTATCTCATACGTTGTGAACAACATTTCGGAAATTAGCCACCTCCAGTGGCTTTTCCCCCTTTGGTGCCTACGGCACCACCTTTCCCCCGCTGTGCGGGGGCACAACAACCTGTGCTTAAATTAGAGTGACTTATGAGACTAAAGTTTATTGGAGCTTTATTGTCCCACCGAACTGCGGGGGGAAGGTGGTGGCACCAGCCACCAACGGGGGCGCTTTTCCCACGCGCCGTAGGCGCGGTTGTATGGTTTTCCCGCCCGCAGGGCGGTTGTATGGTTTTTACTAGCTCACTAGTCTACTAGCCCACCAGTTCACTAGCACACTAAAGCTGTTTTATCATACTGGCGCCTTCTATAACTTAAAAGGCGCCTACCACCACCCTCTGAACCTTGTGAACCTTTTGAACCCTTTGAACCCTCACGCCCGCAAGGGCGTGTCAAAAAAAGCAGCGGCGAGGCCGCTGCTTTTTTCAGTCTTTCAATGTTCCAACGATTTCATTGATGTCTTTTACGTTATTCTTATCGCACCATTCTTCCATTTCGTTCACGATGCGTTCCATGGCGGTAGGGTCAGCCAGGTTGGCGGTGCCTACCTGGACGGTATCCGCGCCGGCTATCATGAATTCGATGGCGTCTTCGCCGGTCATAATGCCGCCCAGTCCGCAGACGGGGATGTTGACGGCTTTGGCCACCTGCCATACCATGCGGAGGGCTACAGGTTTCACGGCGGGGCCGGAGAGGCCGCCGGTGATGTTGCCCAGGATGGGGCGGCGGGTGCGGGTGTCGATGGCAATGCCAAGGAGTGTATTGATGAGGGAGATGCTGTCGGCCCCTGCGTCTTCCACGGCTTTGGCGATGGAGACGATGTCGGTGACATTGGGGGACAGTTTGACGATCACCGGCAGGGTGGTGGCGTCTTTGACGGCTCTGGTAACGGCTGCTGCCTGCGCCGGGTCGGTGCCGAAGGCGGCGCCCCCTTCTTTGACGTTGGGGCAGGAGATGTTGACTTCCAGGGCGTCGATGCCATCTACCGTGAGCATCCTTGCACATTCGGCGTATTCTTCCACGCTTCTGCCCACCATGTTGGCGATGAAACGGGTAGGAAGTTTTCTGACTTCCGGCAGGTAGTGCTCTTTGAAATAGGGAGCTCCCGGGTTTTCAAGGCCGATGCAGTTCAGCATGCCCGAGGTGGTTTCGGCCACCCGGACGCCTTCGTTTCCTTTCCAGGGGGTCGGCGCCAGGCCTTTGCCGGAGAGGGCGCCGATTTTTTTCATGTCTATGTAGTCATTAAGTTCCAGGCCGTATCCTACGGTGCCGGAGGCGCCGATGACGGGGCTGGCCATGGGGATGCCCAGATAGTTTACCTTGAGGCTGCTCATAGGACCACCTCCTCTGCATTGAATACGGGGCCGTCGGCGCAGACTTTGTAGTGGCCTTTGCCGTCTTTTCTGTCGCATACGCAGCCAAGGCAGGTGCCGATGCCGCAGCCCATGCGGCGTTCCATGGAGACTTCACAGGGGACATTGGCATCCTTTGCCATTTGCGCGGCGGTTCTCATCATGATGCCGGGGCCGCAGACGCAGGCTTCGTCCACTTTTTCTTCCGCAAAAAGTTTGGGGAGCACGGAAACGGAGAAGCCTTTGATGCCGTAGGAGCCGTCGTCGGTGGTGACGATCATCTGCCGGACTTTCTTGGGGAAGAGGTCTTTCCAGAAGACTTCTTCCTTATTTCTGCCGCCGATGACCACGGTCATCTGGCCTTCTTTGGAAGCCCTTGCCATGAAGAGGATGGGGGCGATGCCTACGCCGCCGCCGATGCCGACGATGTGGTCTTTATCCATGTCAAAGGAGGTGCCCAGGGGTCCCAGGCAGTCCAGGGTGTCCCCCACTTTGAGGTGGGACATGGCGTCGGTGCCTTTGCCTACGATGCGGTAGATGATTTCCACAAGGCCCCTGCCGGCGTCGGTGCCGGCGATGGAAATGGGACGGCGCAGGATATAGCGGGGGTCATTGACTTTCACATGGACGAACTGGCCGGGCTTTGCTTCTTTGGCAATGCGGGGCAGTTCGATCTGCATGAGCCAGATGCCGGGGCCCACGTGATTGTGGACCCGGATGATTCCTTTTTCAACAAAACCTGACATTCTATTACTCCTTCACATAGTCCTGGATGGCTTCTACATGGTGTTCGGCGCCGCCGGTGGATGCCATGACGCGGAGCACTTCCTTGGCGGTGTCCAGGGAGGTAATGCAGGGGATGGCCAGTTCCACCGCAATGCGGCGCAGGTCATAGCCTTCCTGCTCGATCTGGCTGCCGTAGGAAATGGTATTCAGCACCATGTCCACTTTGCCGGATTTCAGATACTTTTCGCAGTTTTCGCCTTTTTCGTGAATCTTCTTGATGATTTCCACAGGGATGCCCAGGCTCTGGAAATAGGCTCCTGTGCCGGAGGTGCAGATGAGGTGGTAGCCCAGATCTACGAAGCCCTTGGCCAGTTCCGCGGTTTCCGGTTTATCCCGGTCGCTTACGGTGATGAGGACGTTGGCGCCGGCAGGAACCATGAGGTTCGCTGCCACCACCGCCTTGTAGAGGGCTTCCTGGTAGGTATGGCCGATACCCATGACTTCACCGGTGGATTTCATTTCCGGTCCCAGCTTGATTTCTACGAGGCCCAGCTTGGAGAAGGAGAATACCGGCGCTTTGATGGCCACATAGTTCTTCGGCGGAACCAGGCCCAGGGGCAGTCCCAGGGTATGGAGCGGTTCGCCCAGAGCCACTCTGGTGGCGTATTCCACCATGTTGATGCCGGTAATCTTGCTCATGAAGGGCACAGTGCGGCTGGCGCGGGGATTCACTTCGATGACGTAAACTTTGCCGCCTACCACGATGAACTGGATGTTCACGAGACCTTTGACATTCATGGCACAGGCAATGTCCTTCGTGTACTTAGTCAATGTATCAATGACGTCCTCTGACAGGTGCTGGGGCGGGTACACGGCAATGGAGTCGCCGGAGTGGACGCCGGAGCGTTCGATCTGTTCCATGATGCCCGGGATGCATACGTCCACTCCGTCGGAAATGGCGTCGATTTCCACTTCCCGGCCCACCATGTACTGGTCGATGAGGACCGGATGTTCATGGGATGCCACCACCGCTTCTTTCAGGTACTGGCGCAGTTCCGCCTGGTCGTAGACAATCTGCATGGCCCGGCCGCCCAATACGTAGCTGGGGCGTACGATGAGGGGGTATTCCAGTTCTTCCGTCTTCTGCATGGCTTCTTCCACGCTTTCCACCAGGCAGCCCTTCGGACGGGGGATGCCCAGCTGGCCGCAGAGGGTGTCGAACCGTTCCCTGTCTTCTGCCATGTCGATGGATTCATTGGAGGAGCCGATGATGCGGATGCCCCTCTTGGCCATGGGGGTGGCCAGGTTGATGGCGGTCTGGCCGCCAAACTGGCAGATCACCCCTTCGGGCTTTTCCTTTTCAATGACTTCCATCACGTCCTGTTCCGTGAGCGGTTCAAAGTACAGGGAGTCGGAGGTGTCGAAGTCGGTGGACACGGTTTCCGGGTTGTTGTTGATGACGATGGATTTCTTTCCTGCCTTTTTCAATGCCCAGGAAGCATGAACGGAGCAGTAGTCGAATTCGATGCCCTGGCCGATGCGGATGGGGCCGGAGCCGAAGACCACCACGGACCCTTTGCCCTGGGGCTTCACTTCGTCTTCTGCGCCGTAGGTGGAGTAGTAGTAAGGGGTGTGGGCTTCAAATTCGGCGGCGCAGGTATCTACCATTTTGAAATCGGGGTGGAAACTCATTTTCTTTTTGAAATTTTCCACGTCCTTCACGGTGACTTCTGCAAAGTGGGCGATGGCTTCATCGGGCATCTGGATGCGTTTAGCCGCTTTCAGGGTCTCTTCGGTGAGGCCTTCCTTCAGGAGGCGCCGTTCCATTTTAATAATATTCTGGATCTTATAGATGAAGAAGAGGTCGATCCGGGTAATGCGGTTGATTTCTTCCGGTTCAATGCCGCGGCGCAGGGCCTCAGCCACCACGAAGATTCTTTCGTTGTCGATACGTTTCAGGAGGCAGCGGATATCATAGAGAGACTGGCTGTCCAGTTTCTTCAGGTGCAGGTATCCCTCTCCCACTTCCAGGGACCGAAGGGCCTTCAGCAGCGCCCCTTCCAGGGTGCGGTCCAGGGCCATCACTTCGCCGGTGGCCTTCATCTGGGTGCCGATTTCACGGTCCGCCAGGGTGAATTTTTCAAAGGGCCAGCGGGGGAATTTGCATACCACGTAGTCGATGGACGGTTCGAAGCAGGCCTTCGTGTTGCCGGTAATGGCGTTGGTGATTTCGTCCAGGTGCATGCCCAGGGCAATCTTTGCTGCCACTTTGGCGATAGGATAGCCGGTGGCTTTCGATGCCAGGGCGGAGGAACGGCTGACACGGGGGTTTACTTCGATGACATAGTACTGGTTGGTCTTGGTGTCCAGGCCGTACTGCACGTTGCAGCCCCCTTCGATCTGGAGGTAGCGGATGATGTTGATGGATGCGGTGCGGAGCATCTGGTACTGGCCGTCGGTCAGGGTCTGGGTAGGAGCCACTACGATGGAGTCGCCGGTGTGGACGCCCACAGGGTCGATGTTTTCCATGGCGCAGACGATGATGCAGTTGTCCGCGCTGTCCCGCATGACTTCAAACTCCACTTCCTTCCAGCCCGCAATGGACCGTTCCACCAGGATCTGGTTGATGGGCGACAGCTTGATGCCGCGGTTGGCGATTTCTTCCATTTCATAGCGGTCATGGGCAATGCCGCCGCCGGTGCCGCCTAAGGTGTAGGCGGGACGGATGATGACGGGGTAGCCGATTTTATCCGCAAAGGCCACAGCCGGTTCCAGTTCTTCGAAAATGTCGGATTCCGGTACAGGCTGGTGGATTTCTTCCATGGCTTCCTTGAAGAGCTCCCGGTCCTCCGCATGTTTGATGGCATGGAGGGAAGAGCCCAGAAGTTTCACATGGTACTTTTCCAGCACTCCGGCGTCGGAGAGCTGCACCGCCATATTGAGGCCCACCTGACCACCCAGGGTGGCAAGGAGGGCGTCGGGCCGTTCTTTCTTAATCACTTCGGTGACGAAGGGCAGCGTAATCGGTTCGATGTACACCCGGTCCGCAATGTCCACGTCCGTCATAATGGTGGAAGGGTTGCTGTTTACCAGGACCACTTCCACCCCCTCTTCCCGAAGGGAGCGGCAGGCCTGGGTGCCGGCGTAGTCGAATTCCGCCGCCTGGCCGATGACGATGGGGCCGGAACCGATGACAAGAACTTTTTTGACATCCTTATTAATCATTTTTTAAATTCCTCCATGGCCTTGGTAAATTCAGCAAAGAGATAGAAATTATCCTTCGGTCCCGGAGATGCTTCCGGATGGTACTGCACTGCCTGGATGGGCAGGGTCTTGTGGCGGATGCCTTCGATGGTGCCGTCGTTCACGCTGCGATGGGTCACTTCAATGCATTCCGGCAGGCCTTCATCGGAAATGGCGTAGCCATGGTTCTGGCTGGTAATGTACACCCGGCCGGTGCGGAGATCCTTCACCGGATGGTTGGAGCCCCGGTGGCCGAAGGGCAGCTTGAAGGTGTGGCCGCCAAGGGCGGTGGCCAGCATCTGGATGCCCAGGCAGATGCCGAAAATAGGCCTTGTACCGATGAGCTTCTTCACCGTATCCACCACATAGGGCACGTCCTTCGGGTCCCCCGGTCCGGGAGAGAGGAAAATGCCGTCCGGATTTCCTGCCAGAAGTTCCTCGGCGCTGGTGTGGGCGGGGAATACGTGCACCGTGCAGTCATTGGCTGCCAGGCTGACAAGGATATTCTTCTTCAGGCCGCAGTCCAAGAGGGACACCTGGTATTTCCCATTTCCATAGGTATAGGGATAGGCCGTGGTGACCCGCTCCACCTGGTCACGATGGAGGGGCTTTGCCAATTCGGCCTGGATGAAATCTTCGCTTCTCTCGGCGCTCACGATGACAGCCTTCATAACGCCCTGGGTGCGGACCATGCGGGTCACCGCCCGGGTGTCCACATTGTACAGGCAGGGCACATGGTATCTTTCGATGAAATCGGTAATCTTTTCCTTACATTCCCAGTTGCTGGGATGGTCGGCGATCTGGTCCAGCACATAGCCTGCTGCGGCGGGTTTCCTGTTCTGCATGAACAGGTCGTTGGCGCCGTAGTTGCCGATGAGCGGATAGGTGAGAGTCAGAATCTGCCCTTCATAGGAGGGGTCCGTAAAGCATTCCTGGTATCCCGTCATGCCGGTATTGAAAACCAGTTCTCCCAGGCCTTCCACAGTCCCCAGGAGGTCCCCTTCAAAGCGGGCGCCGTTTTCCAAAATCAAGAGGCCTTTCATTTGAGCACCTTTCCTTCTTTCATAACGATTTCTCCATCCACCACCGTCAGCACAGCCTTGCCTTTGAGGGTGATGTTTTCATAGGGCGTAAAGAGGGACTTGGTGTACAGGTCCTCCCCGTGCACCGTCCATTCCTTATCCGGGTCAAATACGGTAATATCTGCGGCTGCCCCTTCTTCCAGGACGCCCCCTTCTACGCCAAGGAGTCTGGCGGGGTTCACGCTCATGAGCTCCACGATACGGTCCAGGGTAAAGCCCCTTTCATGGTAGAGCACGGTCAGCGTGGACGCCAGGGACGTTTCCAGCCCGGCAATGCCGTTGGGCGCGCAGTTGAAGGGCACATTCTTCTCTTCATTGCAGTGGGGCGCATGGTCCGTCATGATGGCATCGATGGTGCCGTCCTTCAGCCCTTCGATGAGAGCCTCCCGGTCCTCTTCCGTGCGGATAGGAGGAGCCATCTTGAAGGCGGTATCATAGTCCTTCAGCCATTCATCGGTGAAATAGAGGTGCTGCGCCGTCACTTCGGTGGAGCAGTTCACGCCCTTCTTCTTCGCTTCCCTGATAAGGTCCACCGCCTTTTTGCTGGACACATGGGCGATATGGATATGGCAGCCCGTCAGTTCAGAGAGGAGCAGGTCCCTTGCTACGGCAATATTTTCCCCTGCCGCCGGACGTCCGGTGACGCCCATGGCATAGGAAACCTTGCCTTCATTCATGAAACCGCCGCCGCACATGGTCATGTCTTCAGCGTGGTCAATGACCATCTTGTGGAGCATGTCCGCATACTCCATGGCCCGGCGCATGAAATTAGCACTTTCCACGTAGTGGCCGTCATCGGAGAAAGCCACGGCGCCGTCGGCTGCCATGTCCCCCATTTCAGAGAGCTGCTTTCCTTCCAGATTCTTGGAAATGGAACCAATAACGCTCACCTTTACCACGCCCACATCCTGGGCCCGCTTCAGCACATCCCGAAGCACCGCGGAATTATCGATCACCGGCTTCGTGTTGGCCATGGTGGCCACCCTTGTGATGCCGCCGGCAGCGGCAGCCTCGGTGCCGGTGTGGATATCTTCCTTCGCTTCCTGCCCCGGTTCGCGGAGGTGTACATGCATGTCGATGAGACCCGGTGTCACCACAAGACCCGTGGCATCAAACACTTCCACGTCACTTCCCATGACGGGGATTTCCTTTCCTATTTCCACAATTTTTCCATTTTCAACGAGGATATCTCCCACTTCATGCTGCTTTTTGGCGGGATTTACAATCGTTCCGTTTTTAATTAAGAGCATCAATGTCTTTACCCTCCGTCAGTGTCAAATATTCCAGAGCCATGCGTACAGCCACGCCGTTCCGCACTTCCTCCTGAATCCAGGATTTCTCATCATAGGCCACATCATAGCCGATTTCAATGCCCCTGTTCATGGGACCGGGGTGAATCACCGCCACATCCGGTTTGCACAGGGCAAGACGCTTCTTATTGATACCAAAGAGACGGGCATATTCCCGGGTGGTGGGGATAAAGCCGGCAGCCGCCCTTTCCAACTGGATGCGGAGAATATTGATGGCATCCGCCCCCTGGAGAGCCGTTTCCAAATCATCATCCACAATGCAGCCCATGGCCTCCAGTTCCTTGGGAACCAGCGTCCGCGGCCCCACCAGGTGCACCTCGGCGCCCAGCTTCGTAAAGCCCACGATATCGCTCCTGGCCACACGGGAATGAAGGATATCTCCGATGATGACATATTTCATCCCTTTAATATTCTTCCCCGCCTCCTTCAGCGTAAAGAGCTCAAGGAGCGCCTGGCTCGGATGGGCATGGGCCCCGTCGCCGGCATTCAGCACCACCGGCACCTTCACCTTCGGGCTCATCACTTTGGATGCAAAAAGAGCGGCACCCTCTGACGAATCACGAATAATCACTGCATCCACTCCCATTGCGGAAACGGTAAGCAATGTATCTCGCATGCTTTCACCTTTCGTCATCGAGCTGCCGCTCTTTGTAATGTTGATCACATCGGCTCCCAAATATTTACCGGCAAGCTCGAAAGAACTGCGTGTCCTGGTAGATGCTTCGGAAAACACTGTCACCATGGATTTCCCTTTGAGGAAATCTCTCTTCTTGTTGTCAGACAAAACAATCTTTTTCATCTGTGCTGCTACTTGAAGGATGCGTTCGATCTCCTCCGCTGAGAAATCAGCTAAGGCGAGAACGGAACGACCTTGTAGTGAAATCGCGCTCATGCCGGCCTCCTAATAAATAACATCAAAATAGTTATCTCTATAATCATATAGACATTGAATCGCTTTTTCAATAGGTGGAAAATTAAAATTTTATTATGGGCGGTCCTTTGGTGGCTGCAGCCACCAAAGGACCGCAGGTTCAGAGGGTTCACAAGGTTCAAAGGGTTCAGAGGGGAAGGTGGGCGGCCTTAAAATATAGAAGGCCGCCTCTTATAATAAAACCATACAACCGCCCTTGCGGGCGGGGAAAACAAGCCAACCGGGCTTCGTCCGTCGGAAATGCACCCCTATCCCCGCCTGCGGCGGTACTTCCCCCGAAGGGGGAAGTCTGCTCTCCGCTAAATTTCTTGCTTCATAAGCATCTCAAGGCATAGCGCCGCTAAAACCTCCCCCTCCGGGGGAGGTGCCGTAGGCAGAAGGGGTGCATTTCCTCGCACCAAAGGCGCGGTTGTATGGTTTTCCCCGCCCGCAGGGCGGTTTGCCTGTTTCCCCTCGGGCGACAGCCCGGTTGTAAAGGTTTTTCTAGCTCACTAGCCCACCAGCCCACTAGACCACTAAAGTTGTTTTATCCAAACTGGCGGCGCAGCCGCCCGCCATAACCCTCAGCGGCGAAGCCGCTGTCAAACTTTAGCCCCTTAAGAACCTTCGGCCCGAAGGGCCGTCAACCCTCACGCCCAAAAGCGTGTCCCTATCATGTTTTTCCAGGATAAATACTCATGCTGCCATTGGGTCCGACCTCTATATGGCCGGTTGTACCGGGATAAAACTTTGAAGTTCCATTCGGATAGTAATACCCTTCATTGATTTTTATCGTAGTTTGATATTGGCCCGTACTGTCCTTGCCATATTTGCCCGGATTTCTGACGTAGTCGCGCTGCAGCTTGTCAAAGGTGACTCCTTTATTAGCCGCCGCCGAATAATAGGACACCACGAAAAAGCCATTCGTATTGACCCGGGCATACCAGCCGTCCCCCTCGGGTGTCTGGATATTCAGCTTCTGCTCCAGCGCCTGCCCCTCCGGACTGTTTGAAGCAATATCCAGCGCACTGCCCGTTGGGTCTTCATGCAGTATATCCACCAGATTCTGGTACCGCCCATCCGCCAGCCTTTTAATGATATCGTCAGACGAAGAAACCACGGGGAGCGCCGCCTTATCCAAAAGATTTCCGGCATTATTAAAGACATTAGAAATAGAATTTCCTATGCCGCTTCCGCCGTAAGAATAAATCCCAAAGCCAATGCCCACCACCATGGCCAGCATCAGTGCATATTCAATGATATCCTGTCCTTTTTCTTTTCTCATGAGCACTCAACTCCTCGCCTAATAGAAAAAGAAACTGTTTTCCTGCCCCCATTATATCATAGGCAGGGCCGCTCTGCGGCCCGGGTCCAGAGGGGAAGGTGGACGGGGCCTGCGGCCCCGAGGGTTGTAGCCGCCTATCGGCGGCGGGTTGTGTAGAAGGGGGCGACGGCTCTTTGGGCCGAGGGTGGTGGATTGCCCTGCGACACGCCTGGGGCGCGAGGGTTCTTAAGATTGACCGGCCATTGGCCGGAAGGTTCTTAGGTTTGACGGGCCTTTGGCCCGAGGGTTGTGGTATCGCCCTGCGGGCGATGAGTATAAAGCCTGTGTTACGTGCTTGCCTTCCCGCCTCCCACCGTCATCCTGAGCGACAGCGAAGGATCTCGGTAAAAGCCGAATATGAGACAAATGCAATTAAATACCGGTCGGCGGGAAGGCTATTCTATGCTTTTTCTTTGGCTTCGTACGTTATGAATAACATTCCTGTGAATTAGCCGCCCACGGTCAGCCAGTTAAAAGGAAGGCCCTTTTATGGGCAGGCTAAGGGCCTTCCGATTGTCGGCTGACCGACCCCGAATGACGGTTGCCCGGCAGGTCCCTCCGATCCTCGATCCCGATCTCCGATCCCAGCCGCTGCCGCATGACATGCAAAAAGAAGCTGTGAAAAAATGATTGACACTTTTCACAGCTTCTTTTGAATTGCAAATTTAAACTCCGGCCTAGGGAAGCACTGATTAATTTGCAGAATCGAATTTCATATGTATTTTTATCCAATGCTACGTCATAAGTCTCCTTAAATAGCTCGCTATTCGCGTCGA
>NZ_UPZP01000082.1 GCF_900538805.1 uncultured Dialister sp. | reverse complement strand
GGGAGAGGGAGATTTCTCCACTCTGTGGAGACTCTGCATGGAGTCTCCAAGTCAGCCGAAGTTGGCCTCTAGCCTGCACAATAAGAGGCTTTCCTATTGGTGGCTGACCGGCTTCGGTCGAAATGACAATGGAGCGGGGTGAGTGTTTGCGTCAATTGTTCCTTGCAGACCTATGATAAGGCGTCTGCCGCCAAATTGTCTAACTATCCGAGGAGAAATCAATCATGTTTTCACAGCCCCATTGTTTTCTCATTTAGATATATAGGGATTTCCTTTCAGCAGAAACCGCCAGGGGAAGTCTTTGCCGTAGGTGGCGTAGTCTATGTTTTTTCTTTTTGTCACCTCCACGGGCCAGGGACCGTCTTCTCTTGTTTCCACGTAGAGGGTATCTCCGGTGAGGTCCATGCCGTAGAAGGTCATGTCTATGCCCATGGCCTGGGTGAGGCGGCCGGGGCCGGAGGTGAGGAGTTTTTCTTTTGTCTGGTGTCTTCTCTTTTTCATGAGGTCCAGGCCTTCTAAGGGTTCCAGGGCGCGGATGAGGACAGAGCCGGATTCTCCTTCGTGGCCGCAGACGAAGTTGAGGCAGGTGTACATGCCGTAGACAAGGTACACGTAGGCATGGCCGCCTTCGCCGAAGATGATTTTTGTTCTTGGCGTGAGGCCTTTGAATACGTGGGCGCCGTCGTCTTTGTGGCCCTCATAGGTTTCGCCGTAGGCTTCGCATTCCACGATGCGGCCGGCGGTCACGCCTTCCGGGGAGCGGCGGACTACGACGGCGCCTATAAGTTTTCTGGCGGTGGTGACGGCGTCACCGAGGAAGTCACTTCTTTCCCATTTCATTTCACGTCCACCTGCATGCCCATGTCAAGGCTCTTGGGCGGGTCGGTGATGACCCGGTCCCCTTCTGCCAGGCCGTCCATGATGAGGACGTAGCCGCCGGTGTCGCTGGCAATGGAGACAGATTTCATGTCCACCAGGTTGTCGTCATTCACTACGGCCACGGTGCTGTCGCCGATGATGGCGGATTTGGGAATCATGAAGCAGGAAACGTTCTGTCCGCTTTCGATGCGGATGCTGTATTCGTTGCCGATGGTGATTTCATCGTCCGGGTTATCCACCTGCACTTTGTAGGTGGTGAATTTTTCACCGTTTTCATTGGGCTGTTTTTTGAGTTCGCCGTACCACACTTCCGATCCGTCGCTCATGGTGACGGTGAGGGTTTTGTCGTCCTTGGCCTTTTCCATCACGTTATCCAGTTTGGCTGGAATCTGCACAGAAGCGGTAACGGGAGAGTCCTGGCGGATGACGAGGGATGGTTTGCCTGCCATGGCCAGATGGGTGTCTCCGATATAGACCTGGGAAATGACGCCGCTGATGGGGGCGCGGACGGTGCAGTTGGCAATGGTCTTTTCTATGGTCTGGAGAGAGGCCACCAGCTGGGCCGGTGCCTGGGCAGGCTCTGCTGCAGGAGCCGCCTGCACGGCGCCGCCGCCTTTTCTTCCTTTGATTCGGTCGTATTCGGCCCTGGTGATAATGCCCTGTTTCAGGAGGGATGCTTCCAGACTGTCATCCACGGCGGGAGCGCTGTAGGTGTAGGTGGGCGCCGCTGCCTGGGAGGCGGCGGCAATCTGGCTCCGAAGGGCCGCCGCCTGGGACTCGTACTGGGAAGAGTCGATTTTGAAAAGTTCATCTCCCGCATTCACCACGGTGCCCACGTCGGGAGGATTGGAAATTAGATTTCCCGAAACCTGAGGAATCACGGGAGCCGTGTGAAGGGCTTCCGGCGCCGCCTTAGTTTCCAGGGTAAAGGGTTCCCTGCTTTGTTCTGCTTTCATTACATGCACTGAGGGACGGCTGCCGCAGCCTGAGAGAAACATGGCTGCGGACAGGCAGAAAGCCGCCGCACAGGCCATCCATTTTTTCATCTTCATGCCTTCTTTTCTGTCATTATATCGCCGGCAATGAGCTTTGCCAGCTTGTCAAGGGTGCCGTCATCGGCGGGAGCGGAGGAAATATGCACCGGTTCTCCCAGGATGGTGCATTTCTTCCAGGTCTTCGCCTTTTCCAGCATAACTTTGCCGCTCATGTTCGGCGCCCAGCTGCTGTTTCCGATGATGGAAATGGTGCGGTTCTGCACGTCCATTTCATGGCAAAGGTCCATGAATGCATTCATCACGGGGTTGAGGCCCATATTCATGGTCACCGCCGCCAGCACCATGTGGCTCCTGCGCAGTACCTCCGGGAATGCTTCCGTAATGGACGCGCTGCAGAGGTCCACCAGCTTCAGGTTTCTGATGCCCTCCTTCGCCAGCTTCCCTGCCAGGACCTGCGCCGCCATGGCCGTATTTCCGTAGGGGGAGGCAAAGAAAATGGAAACGGACCTTTCTTCAGCCTCCCAGGACGCCCATTTCTTATAGAGGGAAAGAATCCTGTCCATGTCTTCCTTCCTCCGGAAAACAGGGCCGTGGAGGGAGCAGATATAGGCCGCATCAAGGGCCGCTGCCTTCTTCAGCGCCATCTGCACCTGCATGCCGTAGCGGGCCACGATGTTGGCATAGTACTTCCGGCAGCTCGGAAGGTATTCTTCTTCATAATCCACGTCGTCCGCAAAAATAGAGCCGTTCAGCACGCCGAAGGTGCCGAAGGCGTCGGCGGAAAAGAGAACCTTCTCCGTTTCCTCAAAGGTAAAAGTCACCTCCGGCCAGTGCACCATGGGGGCCTTCAGGAAACGAAGCTTGTGGGTGCCCAGGGAGATTTCCAGCTTTTCGTCGGAGGAAATGAAACGGTTCGCCAAAGAAATATGGAAATACTGGCCAATCATCTTCTGCGCCTGGGGCGTGGCAATAATCTTCGCCTGCGGATACGCCTCCGCCAGCGCCAGCAGCGACCCGCTGTGGTCCGGCTCCATGTGGTTGATGACGATGTAGTCCAGCTTTCTCCCGTGGAGGAGATGGGATACGTTATCCATAAATAAATCACGAATCACCGAATCCACCGTATCAATGACCGCCGTCTTCTCATCGTCGATGAAATAGCTGTTATAAGAAATCCCCCGGGATATGGGAATGAGATTCTCAAACCGGCTGGAAACAAAATCATTGCCGCCAATCCAGCAGATATGGTCTGTTACCTTTTGTTCGTTATGCATGGTGAAGCCCCTTATGAAAGCCTATAAATACAGATATTTTCGCTTTTTAAGTATACCACGAATGAGAGTTATATGCACTGTATCCGGAAGGGTTCTTCTATTTGTCAGGGCCATGAGTTTTGTCCTGTTTCACGGTCTGTGACAATTTTCCTAAGGCTTTGCAAAGCTTCCCTGCATCAGAGTAGAATCCATGCATATCAGTTCTCTTTCCCATCTATTCCTGCTTCAGAAATTCTTCTTTTTCTTTCAGAAATGTTTCCACACAGTCAGCGAAGGAAAGACCATTTTCCTCCGCCAGTACAGCCAGCCACCATACACATTCTCCTATTTTGGAGGGAAGCATGGATTCTTCGCTGCTGGGCCAGCGGCCTTCTTTGGCCATAACAAGGCGTCCGATGAGAGCGGCATCTGTGAGGAAAGCCAGTGCATCTTCTTCCGAGCTCCATTCTTTCCCGTGGATTCCCTTTTCCAGTGAGTGATAGATGCGGCGGATTTCCATGGATTTGTCAGCTGTTTCCTGCAGGGACAGGGTGATTTCTTTTTTCATGATGGTCTTCTTAGTTTGATTTCATCAAGAAAAGCCCCCAGTAAACGGAGGCTTTTTCTAAATTATGAAATTATTCCCATTCGATGGTGCTCGGCGGCTTGGAGGTGATGTCATAGACCACTCTGTTCACTCCAGCCACTTCGTTGCAGATACGGCGGCTCATTTCGTCCAGCACTTCCCAGGGGAAGCGGAAATAATCAGCCGTCATGCCGTCGGAGGAGGTGACGGCGCGGATGCCTACGGTGTAATCGTAGGTTCTTTCATCGCCCTGCACGCCTACGGAACGGATAGCTGCGGGGAGGATGGCGAAGGACTGCCAGATATCATTATAGAGGCCATGCTGTTTAATGACGTCTCTTACGATGAAATCGGCGCGGCGGAGGATATCCAGCCGTTCCGGTGTGATTTCGCCGATGATGCGGATAGCCAGGCCCGGTCCCGGGAATGGCTGGCGGTTCACCACTTCTTCCGGAAGGCCCAGCTGGCGGCCCAGTTCGCGGACTTCATCCTTGAAGAGTTCGCGGAGCGGTTCGATGAGCTGGAATTTCATATCCTTCGGAAGGCCCCCTACGTTGTGGTGGGATTTGATGGTGGAGGCGGTGGCGGTGCCCGATTCCACCACGTCAGGATACAGGGTGCCCTGCACCAGGAATTTCACGTCTTCCAGTTTGTTTGCTTCTTCCTGGAAGGTGTGGATAAATTCAGCACCAATGGTTTTACGCTTCTTTTCCGGTTCGGTGACGCCCTTCAGGAGGGACATGAAATGTTTGGAAGCATCGATGTGCACCAGTTTCATGTTGAACTTATTCTTGAAGGTGTCCACCACCTGTTCCGCTTCGCCCAGGCGCAGGAAGCCGTGGTCAACGAAGACGCAGGTAAGCTGGTCGCCGATGGCTTTATGAACCAGTACGGCAGCCACGGAAGAATCCACGCCGCCGGAGAGGGCGCAGATGACATTGTGCTTTCCTACCTTTTCGCGGATGTTTTCTACGGCAATGTCGATGTAGTTGCCCATGGACCAGCCGCCTTCGCATTCGCAGATTTTAAAGAGGAAATTCTTCAGCATGGTGGTGCCTTCGGGAGTGTGAACCACTTCCGGATGGAACTGTACGCCGAAGAAACGGCGCGCTTCGTCGGCCATGGCAGCGGTGGGAGTGAGATCGGTGTGACCGGTGAGGCCAAAGCCGGCGGGCATGTCGGTAACTGCATCACCGTGGCTCATCCATACAGCGGTCTTTTCGGAAACCCCTTCAAAGAGGGCGGAGCTGCCGTTGCGGTAGAATTCGGTGTGACCGTATTCGTGCTTTTCAGGCTTTGATACTTCGCCGCCCAGTTCCTTGGCCATAAGCTGCATGCCGTAGCAGATACCAAGAATGGGGATGCCTGCCTTGAATACGTTGGGATCCACCTGCGGCGCATTTTCTGCATTTACGCTGGACGGGCCGCCGGAGAAAATAATGCCCTTCGGGTTCTGGGCAAGGATTTCCTCAGCGCTCTTGTTGTATGGCAGGATTTCGCAGTACACGCCGCATTCACGGACACGCCGTGCAATGAGCTGGGCATACTGGCCGCCAAAGTCAACAATCATAACAATTTCCTGATGTTTCATCTGTTTCCTCCTGTGGAGACAATATCAGTAACGTAAACATTGTATTCCTTATTATATCATATTGGGGAAGCGGCTGGCGCCGCTTCCCGGAAGGTTCTGAAGTTTGACAGGCCGTTGGCCGGAGGGTTCTTAGGTTTGACGCGGCCTTCGGCCGCGAGGGTTGTGGTGGCCGCTTCGCGGCAGTATATATGCCGCCTTTGGCGGCAGCGCTGCCGGTGGCAGCGAAAACCAAACAACCTCGCTTCGCTCGTAGAAATGCACCCCTTCTGCCTACGGCACCTCCCCCGGAGGGGGAGGTCTGCTCTCCGTTTCCCCTTGTGCTAACTTAAGTAGCTCATAGCATAGCGACGCTGAGAGTTCCCCCTCCGGGGGAAAGGTGGTGCGTTAGCACCAAAAGGGGTGCATTTTCCTCGCCCGCAAGGGCGGTTGTATGTTTTTCCAACGAGCAAAGCGAGTTTTGCCTGTTTTCCCCGGGCGAAAGCCCGGTTGTCTGATTTTTACTAGCTCACTAGTCCGCTAGTTCACTAGCCTGCTAAAGCTGTTTTCTACAAACTGGCGGCAAAGCCGCCTACCGCAACCCTCTGAACCCTGTGAACCTTTTGACCCCTCTGAACCCTCACGCCCAAAGGGCGTGTCCATAAAGCCGCCCACCACAACCCTTTGAACCTTCTGAACCAGCCCGCCGCTGGCGGGCCGAACCTTCTGAACCCGGGCTGCCTCCGGCAGCCCTCCATCATTCCGCTTCAAACAGGGGCAGCGGTTCCAGATAAATAATGTCCTTTCTGTCCGCAGCATCCCCTTCTGCCAGGATGGCTGCTTCGCCGATGACGTTGGCGCCGGCCTTTTCAGCCAGCTGTTTCATGGCCTTCATGGAGCCGCCGGTGCTGATGACGTCGTCCACCAGGAGCACGTTTCTTCCCTTCAGCAGTTCCACGTCCGTATCCATGAGGTAAAGCCGCTGTTTTCCTGCGGTGGTAATGGATTCATCTTCCACCCAGATGGGATTTTCCATGTAGGCCTTCACCGATTTCCTGGCTACGATGTACTTCTTCATGCCCAGCACACTGGCCAGTTCGTGGGCCAGGGGAATGCCCTTGGTTTCCGCGGTCATAATAATATCCGTATCCTTCGGCACCTTGGCGGCCAGTTCTTTGGCACACTTTTCCACGATTTCCGTGTCACCCAGAATGACAAAGCCGGCGATAGCCATTTTGTCGGAAATATTCAGAATGGGAAGCTGCCTTGTGCAGCCGGCTACATGAAGTTCGTAATGTCTTTTTGCCATCATACACCTCGAAAAAATAATTTACATTTTATGTGATATCCACCTGCGGCGGCGGGGTGGTGGTGATTTCCACCTTTGGCGCCTCCGTGATGGTCACAGTCACTGTATCGGTATCGGCGCTCTGTTTCTGCACGCTGCCCTTTTCCTTCACCGCCGGCGCCTGGGGCGGGGCCTCAACATCCATTAATGGAATGGCATCGGATGGCGCCGTTTTGCCCAGATTGTCCTTCTTGGTTTCCATAATCTGCCCGATTTCGCCGGACAGCCGGTCACGGGTAGCGTCTTCTGCCATGGCCTGCCTGATGAAATAGACAGTCAAAGACGCGGGATCCTCCGTATTGGACGGGATTTCCCGCCAGCGCCCATCCTGTCCCAGGGCCCAGGCCTTTCCGTCCACGCTGTAGCGCACATGAATCCAGTTTTCCGTAAAGGCCTTGGCGGACTTCACATCCATAGTCTTCACCTTTGCCTGGAGGCCGTCCTCAAAGACATCCTCCACCGTTAATGTGGACAAATCCAGAAACAGGCCTGTGGCGCCGTCATTGTAAATACCGCCGGTATTCTGTATCATGGGATAGGTCTTGTCACCGTTCAGGTAATAAGGCTCAAAAGCCCCGGCCGTCCCTCCCCAGGAAAAAGCCAGAGAGACCCCTAAGACCAGTGCCCATTTTTGAAATCTCTTCAACCCCTATCATCTCCTGTAAAAATACTTGATACCTTTTACTATTGTACAATAAATCGGGGTGATTGAGTACTGATTTTGAAAGAAAAGGGTTCAAAGGGTTCAGAAGGTTCAAAGGGTTCAGAGGGTTGTGGTGGCGGCTCCGCCGCAAATAAAAAAGGGGGCACGCCTGACGGCGTAGGTTGAGGCCGCCTGTCGGCGGCAGGTTGTGTAGAAAGGTTGTGTTCGCTGACGCTCAAGGGGAAGGTGGCGGCTCCGCCGCAGTTTTAAGCCTTCTTCCTCTGGAAGAAGGTGGCCCCTAAAGGGGAAACGACTCACTATGATTTGCGCGTCGCTGTCGCTCCTTCAAATCATGTTCGCTGTACACGCCGTAGGCGACGGATGATAGCAGGCCTTTCTTTGAAAGGCCGAGGCCCCGAAGGGGCCTGATTTGACTCATAAGTATAAAGTGCATTACTCGGTGTTCCTCAGCCCTATCGGGCAGTTCCTTTCTGGGGGAGGAGCCTAAAGCCGCCTTCGGCGGCAATGGTGGGCGGCCTTTTAAATGAAGGCCGCCTCTTATGATAAAACCACAAAACCGCGCCCTTGGCGCGATTGGAAAACATGCTAACCGGGCTTCGCCCGCTGGAAATGCACCCCTATCCCCGCCTGCGGCGGTACTTTCCCCGGAGGGGGAAGTCTGCTCTACGCTTCACTTAGTGCTAACTTAAGTCGCTCATTGTTTAACGGCGGGATAAGTTCTCCCCCTCCGGGGAAAAGGTGATGCACAGCACCAAAAGGGGTGCATTTCCTCGCGCCATAGGCGCGGTTGTTTGGTTTTCCCGCCCGCAGGGCGGTTTGCCTGTTTTCCCCGGGCGAAGCCCGGTTGTATGGTTTTATCCAAACTGGCGGCGAAGCCGCCCACCTTCATTTACCATTTACAATTTCATCATTTACCATTTCCATAGGACGCCCCCTTTAAACCTTCTGAACCAGCCCGCCACGGCGGGCCGAACCTGGGCCCCGCGGCCCCAATCAAAAAACCGGCGCCCTTCTAGGGCACCGGTTTTTCTATTTCAAAGTTATGCTGTTATGCTCCCAGTTCATCAAGCAGTTCTTCCGCTGCGTCCACGGACTCCTGAATTTCAGGGCGGAGGGTGGCGTCGTCGTTGAGGAAGCGGATTTCAGAGAGGGCGCGGATGAGGCGGGCAATCTGGGCGGTGCGGCCGATTAAGATTTTCTGGGCCGGGGTGTATTTCTTCCAGTCGCTGCCTGCTTCGTTCTGGATGGCTTTAATATCCTCTATGCCGTCTTCAAAGTAATCGGACAGGTCAAGGAGGGCGTCTTCGGTCTTTCTGGCTTCATGACGGACCAGCTGCATGCGGATGCACATGTTTTTAACTTCCTGCTGGAATTCCTGGAGCCGGGCGCTCATGTCCTTCAAGGCATTCACGTCATCGGTGCCCTGAGTGATATCCAGTCCCTTGATGTCCGGTACCTTGGCATACTGGTCAAGCACGCCGGCGCCGAATCCCACGGCGTCCACGGCACCTGCCAGGGTGACCACGCTCATGGCCTTGGCGGAGAGTTTTTCCATTTCCCGCCAGTTCTTTCTTTCCTTATTGAAATGTTCCAGTCCCGTAAGCGTGTCGCAGTCGTGGAAATCCACATTTTTCAGCTGGGCAAAAAGGCTGGTGAATTTTTTCATATCGCCGGACATGAGGCTGATTCTCACGCGGTCCAGCTCACCCAGTTCATTCTGGGCCCGCACCTTGGCGCGGTTGATTCTTTTTGTTGCCCTTCTTTTGGCTCTTTCCACTTCGCCGTTAATGCTTTCCGGACGGGCAGAATTGGAATTGCCGCTGACAGCCCCTGCGATCATTCGCAGAATAAAAGAAATCGACATGACTCGTTCCCCCTTCAATCAGTAAGATTCTTCGAAACAGGGAAGCACTGATAGTAAAACAGCAAAAGGAAATGAACCAGCGATTCCCTACATATCTATATTTGTTATTATAACATACATAAGGACCTATAGGAAAATGGAAAGAATGGGCAGAATCACTCTGCCCATTTCCATTCCTGCTTTCTCAGGCATCCCGGAAAGCCAGTGCCTTCTTTGCCTTTTCGATGGCCTTCTCGCTGTCCTCGCTTACTTCGCCCTTGTCGTTCAAGAGATGGGGGAAGAGGATGGTAATGAGCTGGGCGCACTGGATGGCCCGGGCAATCTGCATCTTTTCAGACTGGGAATAGCGGTTCCAGTCCTCCCCTTTCCGTTCCAGAATGGACTTCAGGTCGTCAATGCCGTCTACGAAATAATCGTGAAGGTCATTGAGACAGTCAGCCTCCTCCCTGGCTTTGAGGCCGATTTCATCAATGGCGGCGGTGAGCTTTCTCACATGGTTCTGATAATTCTTGAGATCTTCGATGAGCTCATGAATGTATGCCATGTCCATGCTGTGGAAACGTTTATTGTCGATATTCACCTTCGGCAGGATAGCGAAGCTGTCCAGAAGGCCGAATCCCAGGGCCATGGGCGAATAGGCAGCGGCGCTCACAGCTTCCAGGCTGGCAATCTTGTCCGCCCGGTCAATCATATCGTCTACCTTGAACCCTTCCTTCAGGAAACTTTCAATGCCTGGAAGACCTTCGCAGTCCTTCAGGTCGAAATTACGAATCAAAGCGCAGTACTTGGTAAACTCCTCCATGTGGCCGGAAGTGGCGGAAACCTTCGCCCTGTCCATTTCACCGATTTCATACTGCGCACGGCTGCGCAGGCGAAGCAGTCTTCTCCGTACCCGGCGAAAAGCCTTATGAAGCTCACCCTCCAGATCCTTGATGTAGGTTGGATCCTGAATTTTCCCATCTTCCATTGCCTGAAGAACCTGAAGAACATAAGTTATAGTCATATCAATTCCTCCTTTGGACTATCGGAAACCCCATCTTCGGGGATTTGGACCACAAATCAGCGCTGCCATGCCCCCGCATGGCCCATGTATTTCCTCCCTACCTTTTCGCAAGGCCTTTTCTTACACCATTAATTATACACCATTAGAAAAAATAGATTTTATAAAAACCTTTTTTCTATTACAGAAAAAATTTATAGGGAATGACAAAAAGGAGAGGGTTCTGAGGACACGCCTGCGGCGTGAGGGTTCAGAAGGTTCTTAGGGTTCTAAGGGTTCAAAGGGTGTGGTATCGCCCTTCGGGCGATGAGTTTTATAGTCAGCGTTACGGGATTACCTTTCCGTCCCATCGTCATTCTGAGCCGCAGGCGAAGAATCTCGGTACAAGCCGTTTATGAGACAAATGCTATTAAATACCAGTCGGCGGGAATTAGCCACCTCCGGTGGCTACCCCCTATCCGGCTTCGCCGGACTTCCTCCACGGGAAAGCGTGTCACACGATTCTCAGGTCGCTACGCTCCCCTACGAATCGTGTTCCCTTGCCACCCTATTCAGGGGGCAGAATAAACCGCTCTACGCTTACCCCTGGTATCATGTGGCACAATGCTGAGCACCCATAGTCCCACCAGCGAAGCTGGTGGGAAGGTGGTGGCGAAGCCACCAAAGGGGGCGGGCCCGAAGGGCCCACGGGTTCTTAAGGTTCTTAGGTTTGACAGCGGCTTCGCCGCTGAGGGTTGTGGTATCGCCGCCTTTGGCGGCGATGAG
>NZ_UPZP01000081.1 GCF_900538805.1 uncultured Dialister sp. | reverse complement strand
ATTTAAGGAGACTTATGACGCAGCATTGGATAAAAATACTTATGAAATTCGATTCTGCGAATTAATCAGTGCTTCCCCAGGAAGTATCAAGTAAAACCCTGCTGTCCCTGTTTCTTTCCTTCCCATAAAAAATCCCCGGGATTTTCCCGGGGATTTCTTTGAAACCATTATTTCTTTTCTTCTGCTGCTTCCATTTCCTTTTCTTCGATGAAGCGGATGGCGTCTCCCAGAATATAGAGGGAGCCGCAGATGAGGACGATGTCCCCCTCCCCTGCTTCATTTGTGGCGTCTTCCAGGGCTGCCTTGACGGAAGGTTCTGCCTTGAATGCGGCGTCGATTTTCTGGGCCTTAATCATATCACCGATTTCTTCGGGCTTCCTTGTCCTTGGCGTCGGTGCCTCGCAGGCAAAGACTTTATCGCCTTTGCGGATAAGGAGCTGAATCACCGTTTCCGTATCCTTGTCTGCCAGTGAGGTGAAGACGAAGAGGCGGCGCTTGTCGGGATACTGTTCTTCCAGCGCTTCCATGAGGGCTTCCGCGCCTGCCGGATTGTGGGCGCCGTCCATGACGTAGGTAACACCCTTCACATCGTGGATTTCAAAGCGTCCCTGCCAACGGGTCCGTGCCAGACCTTCACGAAGGTCGTTTTCGTTCACCCGGTCGTCCTGTTTCATAATGATGGACAGGGCCATGGTTGCCACCGCCGCATTGACGGCCTGGTGGGCTCCCACAAAGGGAACGAAGAGAAGGCTCTTTTCCAGTTCCTTGGGCATGTCCTTCCGCTTCACCGTCACCACCTGGCCATGTCTCCAGCGGCTGCGGGAGTCGATTTCAAAGTCCCGCCCATAGAAATAGATGCGGGCTTTCTTTTCATGGGCTTCTTTCTTGAGCTGCTTCAGGGCCACATGCTGGGCCGCGGTAACCACCGGAATGCCTTCCTTAATAATACCTGCCTTCTGGTGGGCGATTTCCTGCAGCGTATTTCCCAGATACTTCATATGGTCCATGGCCACATTGGTAATGACGGAAACCACGGGGAGAATGACATTGGTGGAATCATAGAGTCCGCCCATGCCTACTTCCATGACCGCATAGTCCACTTTCTGTTCCTTGAAATACCAGAAAGCCATGGCCGTCAGAAGTTCAAATTCCGTCGGCGCTTCCACGCCGTCAGCAATGACAGCCTCAGCGGCTTCGCGGACCACCGTAGCAGCTTTTGCAAAGTCTTCTCTGGAAATATCATGGCCACAGATATAAATCCGTTCCGTGTAATCCACCAGATGGGGGGAAACGTAACGGCCCACCCTAAGCTGGGCATTTTCCAAAACGCTGGTAATCATGGCTACCACGCTTCCTTTACCGTTGGTGCCGGTAACGTGGATCACCTTGTAAGCGGTTTCCGGATTTCCCAGTTTTTTCAGCATGGCCTCTATCCGTTCCAGTCCCGGCTTAATGCCGAAGGATGCTGCCTGTTCCAGATAGGCCACTGATTCTTCGTAATTCATAGTTTCTCCTTTATACAGGAAGTACTCCCTTCATAAAAGGGAGTCTTCCGGATGATTGATGTTATGTGAAATAAGGTTCAGAGGGTTCAGAGGGTTGTGGAGGCGGCTATCGCCGCAGATTTTAGCCCCTTCCCCGGGAAGGCCGCTCTATGCTTTTCCTTGGCTTCATATGCCATGAACAGCATTACGACGATTAGTCGCCTACGGCGACTTTCCCCCCTTTGGTGCCTTTCGGCACCACCTTCCCCCCGCTGTGCGGTGGGACTATGGATGCTGGGCAATGTGCCACATAGCTCAGTAGGAATGCGCCGCTAGAATCTCCCCCTCCGGGGTGGCAAGCGAACACGATTTGTAAGGGAGCGAAGCGACCTGAAAATCGTGTGAGACGCTTTCCCGTGGAGAGACGCCGCCGCAGGCGGCAGAAGGGGTGCACTTCCCTCGCGCCAAAGGCGCGGTTGGCTTGTTTTCCCCGCCCGCAGGGCGGTTGTATGGTTTTACTAGCACACCAGTCCACTAGCACACTAGTCAACTAAATCGTTTTTCATACCGGCGGCGAAGCCGCCCACCACAACCCTCACGGCCAAAGGCCGTGTCAAACCTGAGAACCTTCGGGGCGAAAGCCCCGTCAATCTTTAGAACCTTTTCGTCCTCAGAGCTGTTCCAGGAATTTCAGACGTTCTTCCAGGGACTTCATCTTTTCTTCGAACTGAGCCAGTTTTTCTCTTTCCTTTGCCACCACTGCTTCCGGCGCTTTAGCGAGGAACCCCTTATTGGAGAGCTTGCCGCTGGTGCGGGCAATATCTTTTTCAAGGGCGGCCTTGGTCTTTTCAATCTTTTCTTTCTCTTTGGCCGTATCGATGAGGCCCTTCAGTTCCAGGTATACTTCCAGACCGGTGACTACGGAGGTGAGGGCATTTTCCGGTTTCGGTGCGTCGGCGGAGAGGAGTTTGATTTCTTCCACGTGACCCAGTTTTTCGTAGTATTCTTTATGGTTTTCGATGCAGCCTTTCAGGTCATCCCGGAGAACGGCAATCTGGATGTGGCACATCTTGTTTGGCGTTACATTGGCTTCGGCGCGCATGTTGCGGATGGCCTTGATGGAGTCCATAATCCGTTCAAACTGTTCTGCTTCGTCCTTGAAGCGGAGGTTTTCATCGGCCTTCGGCCAGGGAGCTCTTGCCAGGATTTCTCCTTCATGGGGCAGGTGCTGCCAGAGGTGTTCTGTAATGAACGGCATGAAGGGATGGAGCAGGGCCAGCATGCGGGTCAATGTGTACACCAGCACGTACTGGGTGACCTTGCGGTCCGTATTATGCTCACCATAGAGACAGGTCTTGGCGGTTTCGATGTACCAGTCGCAGAAATAGTTCCATGCGAAGTTGTAAATGGAGTCAGCCGCTTCGCCAAGTTCGTACTTGTCCAGGTTGGCACTTACATAGTCCTCTGTAGCTGCCAGACGGTCAAGAATCCATTTATCTGCCAGGGTGAACTGGTCTTTGGTGGGAACGAAGTCTTTATCATAGTCATCCAGGTTCATGAGGGTGAACTTGGTGGCATTCCAGAGTTTATTGGCGAAATTCCGATTTCCTTCTACCTTTTCATAGTAGAAACGCATATCGTTGCCTGGAGTGTTGCCGGTAACCAGGGTGAAACGGAGGGCATCGGCGCCGTATTTGTCAATGACTTCCAGAGGATCAATGCCATTTCCAAGGGACTTGCTCATCTTGCGGCCCTGGGAATCGCGGACAAGGCCATGGATGAATACGTACTTGAAGGGGATTTCATGCATGAATTCCATGGACATGAACATCATGCGGGCTACCCAGAAGAAAATGATGTCGTAGCCGGTGACCATGGTGGATGTGGGGTACCACTGCTTCAGCACCGGTGTCTGATCCGGCCAGCCCATGGTGGAGAATGGCCACAGGGCGGAGGAGAACCAGGTATCCAGTACGTCCGGATCCTGATGGATATGCCTGCTGCCGCACTTCGGGCATTCGGTGAGGTCTCTGCGGGATGCACTTACAGCGCCGCAGTCATCGCAGTACCATACAGGAATGCGGTGACCCCACCAGAGCTGACGGGAAATACACCAGTCATGGATATTTTCCAGCCACTGGATGTAGGTCTTGGAGAAACGTTCCGGAACGAATTTCGTCTTGCCGGAGGTGACTGCTTCCATAGCCGGGCCGGCCAGGGGCTTCATCTTGACGAACCACTGCTTCGTGGTCATCGGTTCCACTACTGTCTTGCAGCGGGAGCAGTGACCTACAGCGTGCTTCGTTTCCTCAATCTTCACCAGAAAACCGGCATTTTTGAAATCTTCAATAATGGCCTTTCTGGCTTCATAGCGGTCCATGCCGTTGTATTTTCCGGCTTTTTCGTTCATGGTGCCGTCTTTGTTCATGATGACGATGGTGGGCAGGTCATGGCGCTGGCCTACTTCAAAGTCGTTGGGGTCATGGGCCGGCGTAATCTTCACGCAGCCTGTACCATAGGCCATATCTACATAATCATCGGCGATGATGGGGATTTCCCTGTCCGTGGTGGGGAGCTTTACCATCTTGCCCACCAGGTGGGTATACCGTTCATCATTGGGGTTTACAGCTACCGCCGTATCGCCGGGGATGGTTTCCGGACGGGTGGTGGCAATCTCAATATATCCGTCTTCCCCTACGATGGGATAGTTGAAATACCAAAGATGGCCCACTTCATCTTCGTGCTCCACTTCGATATCGGAAAGAGCGGTCTGGCAGCGGGGGCACCAGTTAGTAATGCGGAATCCCTGGTAAATCAGACCTTTTTCATAGAGAGAAACGAAAACTTCCCGAACCGCCCGGGCGCATACATCGTCCATGGTAAACCGTTCCCGTTTCCAGTCGCAGGAAGAACCGAGGCGGCGAATCTGCAGGCCGATGCGGTTGCCGTATTTTTCTTTCCACTGCCATACCCGTTCCAGGAACTTTTCACGGCCCAGGTCATACTTATTGAGACCTTCTTCGGCAATCTGCTTTTCCACCTTTACCTGGGTAGCAATGCCGGCATGGTCCTTGCCCGGAAGCCAGAGCACATTGTAGCCCTGCATTCTTTTGTAGCGGATCAGGATATCCTGCAGTGTATTATCCAGGGCATGGCCCATGTGCAGCTGTCCCGTCACATTCGGCGGCGGCAGCACAATGCTGTAGGGTTCCTTGGAAGGATCCGGTTCATCATGAAATACATCATGATCTTCCCAGAACTTATACCATTTCTGCTCAATAGCAGCAGGGTCATATTTGCCAAGATCTTCAAAATCTGCCATATTCTTCACTCCTAAAAATAAAAAATCTCCTCCATCCCATAGGACGAAAGAGTGCTTCCGCGGTACCACCTAAATAATCATACATGATCGCTCATTTGCGTATAACGTGCGCCACGGGCATAAGCCGGCTCCGGGGTGACCCGCTGCTTCATCCTTACCGCCTTCCCACCACCGGCAGCTCTCTACAAATTCATCCGCAGCTTCTTCCCATCTTTGCTTTTACATATGATATGAAATATCATAGCAGGATTCAAAATGAAATGCAAGGGGATGGAATGAAAAAGAGGCCGCAGTGCGGCCTCTTTTTCATAGGGTTCTGAAGTTTGACCGGCCTTTGGCCGGAAGTTTTTTTGGTTTGACAGCGGCTGCGCCGCTGAGGGTTGTAGACTGCCCTGCGGGCAATGATTATAAAGTCAGCGCTGCGTGCCGACCTTTTTCTGTCCCAGTCCCCCTCCTTCGCTGCGTTCAGTACAACAATTGGCAGGCAGGGCGTCTATCAGTCTGATGTCAACCTTCTATCGTCTCACTTCCACCCCTGCTCTTCTCAGGAATTCTTCTTCGTTAATCACAGGGATATTCTTTGCTCTTGCCTTTTCCAGCTTGCTTCCTGCGTCAGCACCGGCCACCACCAGGGTGGTTTTGTTTGTAATGGAGGACTGGGTATCTCCGCCTTGCTGTTTGATGATTTCTCCGGCTTCTCTTCTGCCCATGGCGGAGAGTTTGCCTGTGAGCACCACCATTTCACCGGCGAAGGCCTGGCCTGCGGGCGTTTCTGCCACTTCTTCCATGAGGACGCCGGCGTCTTTCAGTTTGTTGATGACCGCCAGATTTTTCACATCGTGAAGGTAGTCGTAGAGGCTTTTGGCAATGACCTTGCCGATACCTTCGGTTTCCTGGATTTCATCGATGGAAGCGGCAATGACTGCGTCCATGGTATGGAAACGGGCGGTAATAAGTTCAGCGCCTTTGGCTCCCAGGAAGCGGATGCCCAGGCCGAAGAGGAGTTTGGCAAGGCCTCTTCCTTTGCTGTCGTTAATGGCAGCGACCAGGTTGGCAGCACTCTTCTCACCCATCCGTTCAATCTGCTCTATATCTTCCTGTTTCAAACGGTAAAAGTCACCAGGGTCATTCACCAGGCGGGCAGCTAAAAGGCTGTCTACCACCGAGGGGCCCATGCCTTCGATGTCCATGGCATCCCTTGAGGCGAAGTGGATGAGTTTTTCCCGTACCACACCGCCACAGTTTGGATTGGTGCAGCGGTAGGCTGCTTCGCCTTCGATGCGGTGCACCGGCTCTCCGCAGATGGGGCAGGTCATGGGCATTTCAAAAACTTCTTCCTTTCCCGTGCGTTTGTCCTTGAGGACAGTAGAAATTTCGGGGATGATTTCTCCTGCCTTGTAAATCATGACATGGTCCCCCACCCGAATGTCCTTTTCATGGATGAAATCCATATTGTGGAGGGTGGCCCGTTTCACCGTGGTGCCTGCCAGATGAACCGGCGTGAGATCCGCCGACGGGGTGAGGACGCCGGTGCGGCCCATGGTGACGATGATGCGCTCCACTTTCGTTTCCGCTTCTTCCGGCGGATACTTGTAAGCCATGGCCCACTTGGGGTCTTTCACTGTAGCCCCCAGTATATTCTGCTGGGCAAAGTCATTGACTTTAATCACCATGCCGTCGGTGTCATAACCCAGGTCGTGGCGCTTCACTTCCCAATCATTCACCCCTTTGATGACGCCTTCGATGGATTCCCATTTCCGATAGTTCGGGTTCACCTGGAAATGGAAGGCTTCCAGCTGCTTTAAGAGTTCTTCCTGGGAATGAATTTCCAGCCCCTGGATATCGCCCAGGGCATAGGCAAAGAAGGCCAGGTTCCGGGAGGCGGTGACATGGGGATCCAGCTGGCGAAGGGACCCTGCTGCGGCGTTCCTGCAGTTGGCAAAGGGCATGAGCCCCGCTTCATCCCTCTCTTCGTTGAGGGCGATGAAGCTTTTCCTGGGCATGTACACTTCGCCTCTCACTTCCATGTAGGGCGGTGCATTTTCAATGTAAAGGGGAATGGTATGAATGGTCTTTACATTGGCCGTCACGTCTTCCCCCACCCTGCCGTCGCCGCGAGTAAGGCCCTGCACCAGGCTGCCGTTTTCGTAGATGAGGTTCATGGAAAGGCCATCGATTTTAAGTTCCGTAATATATTCCACCGAAGTGACGCCCAGCCCTTCCTTCACCCGGCGGTCAAAATCCCTGAGTTCATCGGCGCTGAAGGCATTGGCCAGGCTGAGCATGGGCTTACGGAAACGGACTTTCCCAAAATCGTCAGATGCCTTGCCTCCCACCCGCTGGGTAGGAGAATCCGGCGTTACCAGTTCGGGATATTCCTTTTCCAGATCCACCAGCTGGCGGTAGAGGTGGTCAAATTCATAATCCGTGATTTCCGGCGCATCCTTCACATAGTACAGGTAGCTGTGATGACGGATTTCCTTCCGGAGCTCCTGCACCTTTTTTATGATTTCTTCAGATGCCATAGTTATTCCTCTATTCTTCCTTCCTGATAGGGGCAAAGGTGACCATGAGCTGGCGCACTTTGCCCTGAAAATCCACTTTAATCATCATATTCTTGTCATTTCCAATAACAGCCACCACTTTTCCCTTTCCCCAGAGGTTATGAACAGCGATGTCTCCCACTTTCCAGTCATACCGGGCCTGGACGCCGGTCTTTTTAGGTTTGTTCACCACGGCGGAGTCGGAAAGGGCATAGCGGCTCCTGCTTTCGTTATGCCAGCGGCCGGCACTTTTAATAGCTTCCTTCTTCCTGTCGTTTCCTACGTGGTCCATAAGGTCGGAAGGGATTTCTTCCAGGAAACGGCTGGCAGCATAGGGCTTCATCTGGCCGTACATGGTACGCATGTGGGCATTGCAGAGATAAAGTTCCTTCTTCGCTCTTGTAATGGCCACGTAACAGAGACGCCTTTCCTCTTCCAGGCGGGATTCTTCCATGAGAGAGCGGACGCCGGGGAAAATGCCTTCGTCCATTCCCGGAAGGAAAACCACCGGGAACTCCAGCCCCTTGGCGCTGTGCATGGTCATGAGGGTGACCTTGTCATCCGTTTCTTCATATCCGTCCACATCGTTTACCAGGGCCACCTGTTCCAGGAATTCCGCCAGTCCTTCACCAGGATGGGTGGTGGTGAAATCCTTGGCCACAGAAAGAAGTTCGCCCAGGTTTTCTTCCCTGCTCTGTGCCTGGGGGTCATCGCTTTCCTGCAGCTGCACCAGGTACTTCGTATCGGTCAAAATCTTCTGGATCAGGTCGAAAATGTTCATTTCCGTGGATGCATTCAGGAAATCAAAGATAAGGGCGCTGAAGTTCTGCAGCTTCAGCTGGGCGGAGGCGGAAATGGGAGAACCTTCCAGAGCCATAATACCTTCAAACATGGACATGTCCCCTGCGTTGGCATAGTCAGAGAGTTTCTGCACTGTGGTGGCGCCGATGCCGCGCTTTGGCACATTGATAATACGGGTAAGGCTGATGTTATCCCTGAAATTATTGATAACCTTGAGGTAGGCCATAATATCCCGGATTTCCGCACGGTCGTAGAAACGAGTCCCCCCTACCATGGTGTAGCCGATGCCCCTCTTCACCAGCGTTTCTTCCAGTACACGGGACTGGGCGTTCATTCGGTAGAGCACTGCCATATTTCCATAGGGCACATGTTCCTCGTCGTGCTTCTTCTTCATGGTGTTCACAATGAATTCCGCTTCATTATGCTCATCCATGGCGGTGTACCACTGGAGATGGGCGCCGCCCCGCTGCTCTGTCCACAGCTTCTTGGAGGGACGGTCCGGGTTATTCTCAATCACCGCATTGGCAGCATCAAGAATGGTCTGGGTGGACCGGTAATTCTGCTCCAGCTTGATAATCTTTGCTTTGGGATAGTCGGATTTGAAATCCATAATATTCCGAAGATCCGCACCGCGCCAGGAGTAAATACTCTGGTCCGCATCGCCTACGGCGCAGATATTCTGGAGGCTGCCGGCAATGTATTTCGCCATAAGGTACTGGGCATGGTTCGTATCCTGATATTCGTCGATAAGGATGTAATGGAAACGATCCTGCCAGCGCTTCCGAATGGTTTCATTGGCCAGAAGGGCGGTGGTAATGAAAAGCAGGTCATCGAAATCAAGGGCATTGTTCTGCTTCATATGCTTATCGTACAGGTCATATACGTCGGCCACTTTTAGGTTATAGAAATTGCCTCCCGCCTGCTGGCGGAACGCCTTCGGGCTTAAAAGCTTGTTTTTGGCGGTAGAAATAGCGCTCTGAATGGAACGGGGCTGGAACTGCTTATCATCCAGGTTCAGTTCCTTCAGCACATTCTTCACCAGCTGCTTGGAATCATCGGAATCGTAAATGGTGAATTTATCGGTGTAGGGCGGAAAATTGTTGATTTCCCGGCGAAGGAAACGGGCACCGAAGGAATGGAAGGTATACATCCAGATCTTATCCGCCGAAGGCCCTACCAGACCGTGGACGCGGTCCCGCATTTCCTTGGCCGCCTTATTGGTAAAGGTAATAGCCAGGATCTCGCCGGGCCGGATGCCCAGGGAAAGCATGTAGGCAATGCGGCAGGTCAAGGCTTTCGTCTTGCCGGAACCGGCGCCGGCCATAATGAGGACCGGTCCTTCCACCTGCTTCACCGCCTCCAGCTGGCGGTCATTTAATGTATGTAAAAAATCTGTCATTCTTACTCCTTTGTTGATTAGTGAGCTAGTGGACTAGTGGGCTAGTGAGCTAGTGGGCTAGTGGCTAGTGGCTAGTGGCCAGTGGCCAGTGGCTAGTAGCTAGTGGCTAGCTAAAAAAGAAGAACTCATATATGACAGAGTCATGTATGAGTTCTTCCTCAGAGGACTGACGATAGGCCGACCATCCTCAGGATTTCATTATTCTCCATATACCTTTAAGAGGAACGGAGCCACCTGTTTTTTACGGGACATGACTTTCGGCAGGTAAACCATGCCGTCTTCCACTTTTTTACCGAATGCTTTTTCAGCTGCCTCTTCGGCGCCTTTGGTAAACCAGAGGAAGGTGTCTTCGGTGAGGATATTGGTCACCATGAGGTAGGAAGCTTCGTAGTTCTTTTCTGCCTTTGTGGCTTCCAGAGCCTTCATGATGTCCGCTTTTTTAGCGTTGATGGGATCCAAGTCCATCACAGAAATCTGGCCGCAGGAGAAGGTCTTGCCGCCTGCTTCAAATTCCTTGGTGTCGTTGTGGGCCAGCTTTTCAGCGGGGTAGTCGGAAATATCGGCACCGGCCTTCAGCATGTCCATGCCATACTTTTCATAGTCCACGCCGGCGATTTCAGCAAGTTCCTTCACCGCCTTTTTATCTTCTTCGGTGCAGGTAGGAGAACGGAAGAGGACGGTATCGGAAATGATGGCGGAAAGCATCATGCCTGCCACTTCCTTGGACGGCTTCACGCCATTCTGCTTGTAGAGGCCGTAGATTACGGTATTCACGCAGCCCACCGGACGGATGAGAATGAAAATGGGGCTTTCCGTTTCAAAATCGCCAAGACGATGATGGTCGATCAGTTCCAGCACGTCAGCATCTTTAATACCGTCTACGCACTGTTTGGATTCGTTGTGGTCCACCAGAATGATTTTTGTCTTTTCGTCGGATTCGCTCTTTCTTGCCACATTGGTAAGAAGAACCGGTGCTTCTACCTTGAAATAGTCGAGGGCGAATTTCGTTTCCTTATTCGGTTCCCCTGCCCTGGCAGCCACAGCATCCATTCCCAGCTGTCTTTTCAGATAGGAATAGGAAATGGCAGCGGCAATGCTGTCGGTGTCCGGGGATTTATGTCCTGTTACATATACTTTGCTCATTCTATCGCTCCTTTAAACCAATGATGAATGGGTTCATAATTACGTTCCCATTATACCATGAAGCGGCAGAGGGTTCAAAGGGACGGGAAAAGGTTCTTAGGATTGACCGGCCTTTGGGCGCAGTTTATAGCCAGCGTTACGGGATTATCTTTTTAGGGAAGCACTGATTAAATCGTTATCGGATTTCATTCTTGGATTTTTATCCAATGCAAGGAATCAGTCGACGCGAATAGCGAGCTATTTAAGGAGACTTATGACGCAGCATTGGATAAAAAT
>NZ_UPZP01000080.1 GCF_900538805.1 uncultured Dialister sp. | reverse complement strand
TATTTAAGGAGACTTATGACGCAGCATTGGATAAAAATACTTATGAAATTCGATTCTGCGAATGAATCAGTGCTTCCTTAACGTTCTGAAGTTTCCTGCCATCGTCTGATTGAATCCATGATTTCCTCCTTCAGGGAGGACAACAAAAAATCCGTCCCTGACAAATACTTGTCAAGGACGGATATATTTCCGCGGTGCCACCTTGCTTCAGGGAATGACCCCTGCTCTTAGCGAGATACCAGCATATCTCCGGCAACTGACGTATGCCCTACGTCGCAGGCTACTAAGGAAATCCTTTTCACCGCGCCCTCAGCGGTCCATTTAATAACCTGCGTCCTGCCGGCTTCTCAATACCCCGGCTCCCTGTGAGTGCACGAATTATTTTTATCTCCGCTTCAACGGTTTGCTTTTCTTAAGTTGTGGCTATTATAATGCACCGGATATATTATGTCAAGTAGATTTTATTAAGGGGGCCGCTGCGCGGCAATAAAAAAAAGGGGCGCGCCTGACGGCGCAGGTTGTGTAGAAAGGGGCGGAAAAAAGGTTCAGAAGGTTCAAAAGGTTCAGAGGGTTCAGAGGGTGGTGGATTGCCCTACGGGCAATGCTTATAAAGTCAGCGTTACGGGATTAGCCTTCCCGCCCTCACTTGCGCGCATTCTGCATAGAATGCGCGAGTCGGCCAAAGTTGGCCCTTGGCCTGCACATTAAAGGGCCTTCCTTTTATTTGGCCGACCGACCATTCTGAACGAAGTGAAGAATCTCGGTACTTGAAGCATATGAGCCAATCGGTAGTAAATACCAGTCGGCGGGAAGGCTGCCGATTGGCAGTCAGGGCGGCGTAGAGTATCAATTCGGCTTGCAGCGTCGTACACCCCTGCGCCACTTCGTGGCCCTCTTCCCCTAAAGGGGACGCAAGTGCGTTACGGGATTGCCTTTCCTTCTACTTAAGTCACTCTCAGCATAGCGATGAATTAGCCACCTCTGGTGGCTTTCCCACGCCCGCAAGGGCGGTTGTATGGTTTTATCATAATGGCACCCATTAGTTTCAAAGGGTGCCTACCTCCCGCCCTGAGCGACGCGACGCAACCCTTTTATACAACCCTTGGCACCAAGGGACGGAAGGCCCGATGGATGCCATACGCCCCTCTGCCGCGAAGCGGCAGGTCCCTACGGGAATACAGGCTAGCACCGCCCCGCCGACTGATAATTCCTCACGCCCGAACTCGATCCCGATCCCGGCCGCGCCGTCAGGCGCTTCCCAGCTACCAGCTACTAGCCACTTATCCTCTATCTTCTATCGTCTTATTTCTCACCCCATTCACCACTATGGCCGCAAAGCAGAGCGCCCCTCCTGCCAGAAACGATGGGGTCACGGGATTTCCATAGTAGAGGCAGGAGAAGAGGAAACCGAACACCGACTCCATGCTGCTGATAAGGGACACCGTCACGTCGGGGAGGTATTTCTGGGCGCCGTTCTGCAATGTGAAGGCGGCGGCGGTGTTCAATATGCCCAGGAAGAGCACCCCTTCCACGCATTCGCTGCCGGAGGGGAGAAAGGGCCCTCCCTGAAGAGAGAGGAGCAAGAGGGACAGGAGGGCGGCGGCGGAGAACTGGATGAAGGAGAAGACGAAAATGTCCATGTCCTTTTTCATGTATTTCCCTACAAACACAATCTGCAGGGTAAAGAGCAGCGACGAAGAGAGGGTGATGAAATCGCCCAGCCGGATATCCCCTGCCCCGTTTCCTGCAATGAGCCCGATGCCCGAGAGGGCCAGGAAACCACCGGCAAAGGCCTTCGCCGGCGGCCGTTTTTTCAGGACCGCCCAGCTCACAAAGGGCGCCTCCGCCACGTAGGTGGTGAAAAGAAAGGACTGCCTGGCACTGGTGGTATAGCTGAGCCCCCAGAGCTGCACCGCCAGGGACAGCGCCAGAAGAAGGCCCGACAGGAGGGCAAAGACAAAAAGGCCCTTCCATTGCCGGAGAATCCTCCGGTAAAAGAAGGGAAGAAATAAAAGCGCTGCCAGACCGAAGCGCCAGAAAAGCACACCCCAGGGAGAAAGGCCGGTCAAAGCCATTTTCCCCGCCACAAAACCGCCGCCCCAGATAAGGGCGGTGGTCCAAAGCATAAGACGGGCTTTCGCCTCCCGGGAGTTTGGGGTCATAGTATCAGGGTCCTTTGGTCATAGGCCCGCCGATGGCGGGTAGGGTTCATGGGCCTTTGACACGCCTGCGGCGTGAGGGTTCAAAGGGTTCAAAGGGTTCAGAGGGTTCAGAGGGTTCAGAGGGTTCAGAGTGGAAGGTATCGCCCTGCGGGCGATGAGTTTTATATACCGCTGGCGCGGCGGTGGTTGGCGTCTTTTAATTCGTTTAAGACGCCTCTTATGATAAAACCTTTACAACCGCGCCCTTGGCGCGATGGGAAAACAAGCAAACCGGGCTGGCGCCCGTTGGAAATGCACCCCTTCTGCCTACGGCACCTCCCCCGGAGGGGGAGGTTTTAGCGGCGCTATGCTTTAAGGTGCTTATGAGATAAAAGCTGAGCGGAGAGCAAACTTCCCCCTCCGGGGGAAGTACCGCCGTAGGCGGGGATAGGGGTGCATTTCCCTCGCCCGTAAGGGCGGTTGTATGGTTTTACCAGCCCACTAGCCAACTAGCCCACTAGCCCACTAAATTTGTTTTATCCATACTGGCGGCGCAGCCGCCCACCTCAACCCTCGCGCCAAAGGCGCGTCAAACTTTAGCCCCTTAAGAACCCTCGGCCCGAAGGGCCGTCAACCCTCACGCCGAAGGCGTGTCAATGGCGTCACCGTCTCAGCAGGCGATGCTTAAACTTAATCCCCTTAAATCCCGTCACTTTCCGGAAGTATCTTGCCATATATTCGGAAATGATGTAGAAGGCGGGGATAAGGAAGAGGCCGCAGAGGGTGGCGAAGGTCATGCCGCCTACGACGGCTACGCCCATGCCGCAGCGGGCACCGGCGCCGGCTCCGGTGGCGAGGGCCAGGGGGAGGCAGCCGATGATGGCGGTGAAGGCGGTCATGAGGATAGGACGGAGACGGAGTTTGGAGGCGATAACCACGGCTTCCATGGGGTCCATGCCCTTATCCACCCGTTCTTTGGCAAATTCTACGATGAGGATGGCGTTTTTGGCGGCCAGGCCGATGATCATGATGATGCCGATCTGCATGTACACGCTGTTCAGGAATCCTGTGGCGTTTCCGCCCAGCATGGTGGCCAGGATGCGGATGATGTATTCGGAGAATACGGCGCCGAAGATACCGGTAGGTACGGTGAAGAGGACGGCAAAGGGCATGGACCAGCTTTCGTAGAGGGCTGCCAGGCAGAGGAAGGCGAAGACCAGGGCCATGATGAGGACTTTCATGGTGGAGCTGGAGGAGGTGCTTTCTTCGCGGCTCTGGCCGGACCATTCGATGGTGAAGCCGGAAGGCATGACGCTCTTGGCCGCTTCTTCGGCAGCTGCCATGGCTTCGCCGGAGCTGTAGCCGTTGGCGGCGCTGCCCTGGATGGTGACGCTCCTTACGCCGTTAAAGCGGGTAATGGAGGATGGGCCGGTGGTGATGGAGCTGGTAAGAAGGGTGTCCAGGGGCACCATGTTTCCGGAGGACGATTTCACGGAAATAAATTTCAAACTGTCCGCCTGGGAGCGGTACTGGGTGTCGGCCTGCACGATAACCTTGTAGGAGCGGCCGAACTGGTTGAAATCGTTGACCTGGGAGCCGCCGAAGTTGGCCTGGAGAGCGGTGAATACGTCGGACAGGTTGATGCCCAGGTTTTTGATTTTTTCACGGTCCACGGTATACTGCACGCTGGGGGTGTTGGTGGCGTAGCTGGTGCGGACGCCGGAGAGTTCCGGCCTTGCGCTGCAGGCAGCCACCACCTGGTCCGCCACATTGCCCAGTTCCGTGTCGGTGAGGCCCACGTTATCCTGGAGCTGCATGGTCCAGCCGCCTTCCATGCCCAGCCCCGGGAGGGCCGGCGTATTGAAGGCCGCCACCCGGGCTTCCGGATGGAGGGGCACCACGGTTTTGTTGAATTTGGCAATAATGGAGTTTACGCTGAGGTCCGAGGAGGTTCTCTCGTCCCAGCTGTCCAGGGAAATATACACGTTGCCGGAGTTAGAAGTGGAGCCGCCGGAATGGGTCATGATATCCTTGACCCCGGGAATCTGCTTCGTTTCGTCGGCAATGGCGTCCACGGTCTTCACGGTCTGGTTGAGGGATGTGCCTTCGGGCATGGTGACGCTGGCCATGAAGAATCCCTGGTCCTCTTCCGGCACAAAGGTGGTGGGCAGCATTTTGTAGAATACGCCCATGAGGCCGGTGACCAGGATGAGGAATACCGCCGCGTATTTCAGGTGGTGAATCATCCAGCCCACTTTGCCGGTATATTTCTCACGCCAGGAGTCGAAGGCGCTGTTGAATTTCTTGAAGAAGAAACCCAGAGGGCCGCCCTGGATGCCCTTGTCGTCAGCCTTGAGGAGAAGGCCGCAGAGGGCAGGGGTCAAAGTCAAAGCCACGAAGGCGGAAATAGCCACGGATACGGTGATGGTAATGGCGAACTGTTTGTAAAGTACGCCGGTGACACCGCCGATGAAGGCTACCGGGATGAAGATGGACGCCAGCACGGCGGTGGTGGCGATAATCGGTCCCTGCACTTCGTCCATGGCCCTTTCGGTGGCTTCTTTCGCAGATAAGCCGTCCTTGGCCATGTGCTCTTCCACGTTTTCGATAACCACGATGGCGTCATCCACCACCAGCCCGATGGCCAGCACCATGGCGAAGAGGGTGAGCGTATTGATGGTGAAATCAAGGACGATGAAGGTGGCAAAGGTGCCTACGATGGAAACGGGCACCGCCAGCACCGGGATGAGGGTGGTGCGCCATTTCTGGAGGAATACGAATACCACCAGGATAACCAGCAGCAGGGACTCCACGAAGGTGTCCTTCACTTCGCTGATGGATGCATTGATGAAGCTGGTGTTATCCATGACGATGATGTAGTCCAGATCCGGCGGGAAGCTGTCCCTGGCCTGCTCCAGCACCTGTTTCACCTGGCTGATGGTATCCAGGGCGTTGGCGTCGTTGGTAAGCTGTACGCCGAAGCCGATACCGGTTTTACCGTTGATTTTGGAGTTGCTGCTTTCGTTCTGGGTGCCTGTCTGGATTTTGGCTACGTCCTTCAGGTACACGAACTGGCCGTTTGAAGCGGATTTCAGAATAATATTTCCAAACTGCTCCGGCGTGGTGAGACGGCCTTCCACCTTGGCGCTGTACTGCTTTTCCTGGGTGTCCGGCGCCGGCTGGCCGCCGACGGTACCGGCGGGGGCGGAAATATTCTGTTCCTTAATGGCGGAAATCACATCGGACACGGTGAGATTTCTTTCCGCCAGCTTATCCGGATTCAGCCACACCCGCATGGCGTAGCTGGAGCCGAAGGTATTTACGTTGCCCACGCCGTCGATGCGCTGGATTTTGTCCAGGAGGTAAATGTCGGCGTAGTTTTTCAAAAAGGCCTGGTCATAGGTGCCCTTCGGCGAATAGAGGTTGGCCATGAGCACCATGTCGCCGGAGGACTTGCGCACCGTAAGCCCCGTGGTCTGCACGTCGCTTGGCAGGCTGTTCTTGGCCAGGTTCGCATTGTTCTGCACGTTCACGGAGTCCGTATCGCCGTCACTGTCAAGGTCGAACACAATGGACAGGCTGTAGGAACCGTCGTTGCTGGAGGTGGAGGACATGTAGGACATATTCTCCAGCCCGTTCAGCTGCTCTTCAATCACCTGGGCCACCGTCTGGTTCACAATGGTAGCATTGGCGCCGGTGTAGGAGGCGCTGAGACTGATGGTGGGCGGTGAAATCTGGGGATACTGTGCAATGGGCAGGGTCAGAAGGGAAATGGTGCCCAGAAGCACGATGATAATGGAGATGACGATGGCAAAGATAGGCCGCCTTATAAAGAATTTTGACATGGGAGCCTCCTTACTGCGCCGTCACGGCTGCAGTTCCTGAGGCGGAGGAATCGGAGGACGTCATGGAAAGGCCCAGCTCATCGGCATTCGTTTCCGTCACATTCAGCTCCTGTCCTTCCTTCAGGTTCGTCAAACCTTCCACCACCACATTGTCATCCTTCGTGAGGCCGCTCTTTACCACATAATAGCTGCCCACCTGGTCTCCCAGGGTGACCATCTTGGAAACGGACTTATTGTCCGCCCCCACCACGATGACAAAGGACTTGTCCAGCACCTGCTGCACCGCCCGCTGGGGAACAAGGATGGCATCCTTCAAAGGCTGTCCCTCCAGGGTGACCCGGGCAAACATGCCCGGCAGCAGCACATTATCATCATTATTGAAAATAGCCTTGATGGTGAGGGTCCCCGTGCTTTCCGACAGCTCCCGGTCGGCGATGTAATTCGTAGTGGATTCATCGTACTTCTGGCCGTTGCTCAAAGTCAGCGTCGCCGTCGGCGGCTTCGGTCTCTCGCCGTTACCGTCCTCCGGCGCCGGACCCATGCGGAAATTCAGGTATTCATTTTCACTGATGGAAAACTGCACATAAATAGGATTGATGGAGCCCACAGACACAAGAGCCGTATTTCCTGCGGTGGCATAGGTCCCCACCGCCACATCATCCACCGAGAGTTTCCCGGAAATCGGCGCGCGGATCACCGTATCGTCCAGATTCTCCTGGGCCTTCTTCAAAAGAGCCTCCGCATCGTCGTAGCTGGACCGGTTCGAAGCCACCGTAGCCTCCTGGGTAGTCAAAGTCTGCTCCGCAATGGCGCCGGAAGCCTGCAGCTTCTGGTACCGCCCCAGGTCGATCATGGAATTGTTCAGATTCGTCAAAGCCTTGTCCACATTGGAACGGGCAGACAGCACCTCCGACTCATACTGCCGGTCATCCAGCTTGTACAAAGCCTGCCCCTCCGTCACCGGCTGGCCGCTTTTGAAATACTTCTCCACAATGGACCCCGACACCTTCGGTTTAATCACCACGGCGTCCATGGACTTCACCTGTCCCGAATAATCATGACTCACCTTCGTGTCCTGCTGCACTACCTTCATAGCCTTCACCGACACAGCAGAAGACTTCTGCTGCGCACTGCTGCCGCAGCCCGTTAAAAAAACAGCCCCCATACATGCAGCAGCCGCCAGCGCAGCAGCGCGCATTTTCCAATCCATACGCTTCATCATATTCGCTCCTTGAAAACAATGCTTTCTCATTGAAATCATACATTTTTCTTCCATCTTACCATACTCAGAACCATTTGTGAATGTAGCCTAATTACGTAAGATAAATATTTCCTTGGCACTGAAGGTTCAGAGGGTTCAAAAGGTTCAGAGGGTTCAAAGGGTGGTGGATTGCCCTGCGGGCAATGCTTATAAAGTCAGCGTTACGGGATTTACATTTGTGTCTCCAGTGCTGCATGACGAAGAGCTTTAGCCCCCTTCCATAGGAAGGGGGTGGCGCCGTTAGGCGACGGAGGATAGGAGCGTCAGTTCTTTTCTCAAATTTTCGGACCTATCCTCAGGGCTTCGCCCAGCTCCTTCCTGGGGAAGGAGCCTACGTTACGTGCTTCCCTTCCCGCCCTCATCGTCATTCTGAGCCGCAGGCGAAGAATCTCGGTACGCGAGACATTTGAGAAAAACCGTGCTAAATACCAGTGGACGGGAAGGTGCCGCTTCGCGGCGGCGGTGGGCGTCTTTTAAATCGTATATGCCGCCTCTTATGATAAAACCTTTACAACCGCGCCCTTGGCGCGAAGGGAAAACAGACCGACCGGGCTTCGCCCGTTGGAAATGCACCCCTATCCCCGCCTGCGGCGGTACTTCTCCACGGGAAAGCATGTCACTGGATTTTCGGGTCGTTTCACTCCCCTACAAATCCAGTTCCTTTGCCACCCCGGAGGGGGAAGTCTGCTCTCCGCATCCCTTAGTGCTAACTTAAGTAGCTCATTGTATAGCGCCGCTAGAATCTCCCCCTCTCCGGGGGAGACGCCGCCGCAGGCGGCAGAAGGGGTGCATTTCCCACGCGCCAAAGACGCGGTTATACGGTTTTCCAACGAGCGAAGCGAGTTTGGCTTGTTTTTTGCCCCCCGGCGAAGCCCTGTTATAAAGGTTTTATCCATCTGCAAGGCCAGCATTCTGCTGATTGGCTCACTGCGTTCGCCACCCCCCTATCCCGCTTCGCGGGACTCCCCCCTATTCAGGGGGGAGAATGGGCTTCTCTATGCTTACCCTTAGCATCATGTGGCACAATGCTGAGTACCCATAGTGCCCCCTCGAAGAGGGGGAAAGGTGGTGGCGCCAGCCACCAAAGGGGGTGCCGCATTTCCCTCGCCCGAAGGGCGGTTGTACGGTTTTACTAGCTCACTAGTCCACTAGCCCACTAGCTCACTAGCCCGTTTCCTCCCATTTATTCAATTTCCCACCCCTATACTCTCCAAACCGTCCAAATATGCAGAAATTCATATTTTTCCCCAAACTTCTCAAATTTCCTCTTTTTCCCTCTCTTTTCCTTATTGACATAAGGCTCCCATGGTTCCTATAATACAAGCAAAAATAAACAGGGAGGTTTTTCATGAAACAGTTAAAAATCGCTTTAACTGCCCTTGCTGCAGAAAGCGGCATTTCCCAGGAGAACTGGAAGACAGTTCCCCTGAAGGGTGCGGATCTCACCGACGTATCCGCCGTAGTCATGACAAGCCGGGACGAAATCCCCGCCGCCTATGACACCATTCATGCTTTTTCCATTCCCCTTTTCATTCTGGACACCGGCGAAGCGGCCTCGCGGAATATGTCAGAGATTTCCGGCACCCTCCTTCCCATCAAAGAGAAATCGTCCTGGAAGAAAAGAATCACCCGTGCAGCGCTTCAGTATGAGAAGGACCTGCTGCCGCCCTTTTTCGGGGCCCTGATGAAATATACGTCCCGTAAAAATGACGAGTACGACTCCCCCGGCCACCAGGGCGGCGCCTTCTTCCGGAAGCACCCTGCCGGCCGCATATTCTACGATTACTACGGTCCCAACGTGTTCCGCGGCGACCTGTCCAGTTCCGACGTGGACCTGGGGGATTTCCTCATCCACGAAGGAGCAGCCCTATCCGCCCAGAAGCACGCGGCCAGGGTATTTCATGCGGACAAAACCTATTTCGTCCTGAACGGCACATCCACGTCCAATAAAATCGTCATGAACGCCGTGCTCGCTCCCGGCGACATGGTCCTCTACGACCGGAACAACCATAAATCCATCGACCTGGGCCTGGTGCTTTCCGGCGCCATTCCGGTGTACATGGAAACCGCCCGCAACGCCTGCGGCTCCATCGGCGGCATACCGGAAAGATGCTTCGACGAAGACTACATCCGGAAACTGGTGGCTGAGAAAGACCCGGAAAAGGCCAAGGCCGAGCGGCCCATACGCCTGGCGGTGATTGAACTCGGCACCTACGACGGCTGCATGTACAACGCCCGCCAGGTCATCGACCGCATCGGATACCTCTGCGACTACATTTTCTTCGACTCCGCCTGGGTGGGCTACGAGCAGTTCATCCCCATGATGAAAGACGCCTCGCCCCTGCTGCTGGAACTGGGCCCCGACGACCCGGGCATCTTCGTCACCCAGTCGGTGCACAAACAGCAGGCCGGTTTCTCCATGACCTCCCAGATACACAAAAAAGACGCCCACATCCGGGGACAGCAGCGCTACGTTCCCCACAAAAGGATGAACAATGCCTACATGATGCACGCCTCCACCTCCCCCTTCTACCAGCTCTTCGCCGCCCTGGACATGAACGCCCGGATACACGAGGGTGAAGGAGGAAAGAAACTCTGGAAAGACGCCCTCATCCTGGGCATCGAACTTCGAAAGGAAATCATCAGCCGCTGCCACTACTTCCGCCCTTTCCTGCCGGACACCGTGGGAAACAGGAAATGGGAAAGTGCCGACACCGCCCAGATAGCCGCCGACCGCCGTTTCTGGACCTTCGCCCCCAAAGCCAAATGGCACGGATTCAAAGGCTACGGTGAAAACCAGTATTTTCTGGACCCCATGAAACTCATGCTCATCACCCCGGGCATTGATATCGAAACAGGCGCCTACCAGGACTTCGGCATCCCCGCTGCCCTGGCAGCCGAATTTCTCAGGGAAAATAAAATCATTCCGGAAAAAAGCGACCTGAACGACATCCTCTTCCTTCTCACCCCGGCGGAAACAAAAGAAAAACTGGACCGCCTGGTGGATAAACTGGTGGAATTTGAAGCCTTCATAGATAACGACGCCCCCATGGAAAAAGTGCTGCCCAAAGTCTATGAAGCCTACGAAACCTACTACAAAGGCTGCACCATAAGACGCCTATGCCAGGAAATGCACAATTTCTACAAAGAAAGAAACGTGGCAGCCCTGCAGCAGCAGCTCTTCACCCAAGACCACCTGCCCCCTTACGCCATGAGCCCAAGAGAAGCAGAAGGCGAATACTTCCGCGGAAACGGCGAACTCATAGACCTCAAGGACGCAGAAGGCCGAATCGCCCTGGAAGGCGCCCTCCCCTATCCCCCGGGCATCCTCTGCATCCACCCCGGAGAACGCTGGACCAAAACCGCCATCCACTACTTCATGGACCTCATAGACAGCATCAACGCCCTCCCCGGCTTCCCCCCGGAAGTCCAGGGCGTCTACGTGGAAGACGGAGAAGACGGAAAGAAACACGCCTATGGGTATGTGCTCCGCGAATGACACGCCTGCGGCGTGAGGGTTGACGGGCCTTCGGCCCGAAGGTTCTTAAGGTTCTTTGGTTTGACGCAGCCTACGGCTGCGAGGGTTGTGGTATCGCCCATGGAGCCACTACGTGGCAGGATTCAAAGGATTCAGAGGGTTCAGAGGGTGTGGTATCGCCTTCGGCGATGAGTATATAGTCAGCGTTACAGAATTTACATTTGTGTCTCCAGTACCGCATGACGAAGTGCCGGAGCCTCCTTCCTTAGGAAGGAGGTGTCGCCGTTAGGCGACGGAGGAACAGCGTCAGGTCTTTCGCTAAAAAGATTCGGTGTTCCTCAGGGCTTCGCCCAGCTCCTTTCTGAGAAAGGAGCCTGCGTTACGGGACTGCCTTCCCGCCCTCATCGTCATTCTGAGCCGTAGGCGAAGAATCGCCGGTCGACCAACTAAAAGGAAAGCCCTCTTATGGGCAGGCTAAGGGCCAACTTTGGTCGACTCGCGCATTCTATGCA
>NZ_UPZP01000079.1 GCF_900538805.1 uncultured Dialister sp. | reverse complement strand
GATAAAAATACATATGAAATTCGATTCTGCGAATTAATCAGTGCTTCCTTAAATAGGAAAAGGGGGCTCATTACAAGTTAAGTATTTACCCCCTCCCTTGTCATTTCGCGCGGAGGAGAGCGTCGGAATGGAGAGGACGGTGCATGAAGAGAGTGAAGAGGAGCCCCGAAATCTCCCGCCTCTATGGTATTCTGCGCTATGGCTCAGAACCTCAATAGAGTTCAGATAAGCATAAAAAAGGGCTGTGCAAAAATGATTGACATTTTTGCACAGCCCTTTAATTACAGGCATTTGTTGTTGAAACAGCGTCTTTTCTTATACATCTTATGAATGACATAACCCGCCAGAAGGAGGAAAAGCAGCACGATGAAACGGGTGCCGTGTTCCGAAAAATAAATCAGGTCGTGGCCCAGCCACACTTCGATAAGAACCGAAGGAATCTTACCGATGAGGGTAGCCTTCAGATGCTCCCGGCTGGTGAGCTTGCTCAAAACAGCGATGGCGGTGAAAAGAATATTGGGCGAATAGGGGATAGCCCTGGCCAGGGCCATATTTTTCACACAGCTGTACTTGTCCAGCTTCGTAAGCATATGCTTCTTTTCAATCAGACGGCGGGCCTCCTTGCGGAAGAAAATGCGTCCGATGTGGAAACTGATTTCAATGCCGATGACTTCTCCCACCCAGGAAATAAAAATACCCGGAAGCAGACCAAAAAGCGCTCCATTCACCGTAAGGAAGGGAATCGTGGGGATTCCGAATACATTACAGAAAATGAGCAGTCCAATGCTCACAAGAAAAGCTCCGTACCCGAAAGAAGAAATGTAATCCGCCAGCCCGTCCACATCACCGGCCATGGTGAGGTGGATGGTATGGTAATAAAATTCAGGATAGTACAGACGAATCAGGTAAACGGATATGACGGCAGCAGCAATCAGGATTAAAAGTCCGATAAGCTTTTTACATTTGTCAATCATAGTGTATCCTTTTAGCCGCCCAAAGGCCGGTAACCGGCGCAGCTGCTGTCCAGACGGAACGGCGCGCCGGACAGGTATATCTCACGTTTGTTTTATTTCTGAAATCAGGAAAACAGTGTTTATTGTATACGATTTGTAAAGATTATGCAAATATCTACTCTTATCTCATACATTATAATACAGAGCCCTTCCATTTTCCAATATCCATAGTAATCTATATAAGTTTAGAATACCGATAAAATCGGGTATTTCTGCAATTCATTTCCATTGGCAGCTATGGAAAGTCAAACAGAAAGGGAATAGGTTCAGGGGAAAATGTCCGGCTTTGCCGCCGGCAGCCGCCAATATATAAATCTAGGGAAACACTGTTTCGCCGTGGGGGGAAGCATTCCTGTAACGCCTATTTCATACTCATCGCCCTCAGGCGATACAGCACCCTTTGAACCTTTTGAACCCGGGCCGCGAAGTGGCTCCTGATTTTATTCTCCCCGTGAATTTTCCAGCATAAATCTGTTATAATGTAAAGGACATATTTCTGCAGGACATGCAGACAGTTTGAGAACCTTTATATTTTTGATTCGGCAGGTGTTGGAAAATGGATTTTAACTTGACAGATAAGCAGAAAGAACTGGTAGGACTGGCCCGTGATATTGCACAGAAGGAAATCGCGCCCAGAGCTCTGGATATCGATAAAAGCGGCGTTATGGACGAGGAGCTGCTTCGTATCCTGAAGCAGTCCGGCATGACGGCTCTGTCGGTTCCCAAGGAATTCGGCGGTGCAGGACTGGATCTTTTGACCATTGCCCTTATCAGCGAAGAACTGGCCAAGGGCTGTGCCGGCGTGGCCACAGTGTGTGCTGCCAACTCCCTGGCATCCTTCCCTGTGCTTATTGCAGGAACCGATGAACAGAAGAAATCCTATTTCGACTGCCTGAACGATGGCGGCATGAGCTGTTTTGCATTGACAGAACCGGGGGCCGGTTCCGACGCCGGCGCCGTTTCCTGCCGGGCGAAGAAGGTGGACGGCGGCTATGTACTGAACGGTACCAAGTGCTTCATTACCAATGCGCCCATTGCAGATAAAATCACCCTCTTTGCCAATACCAGGGAATCCGGCGGCATCCGCGGCCTTACGGTTTTCTCCGTAGACCGGAACACCAAGGGTATTTCCATCGGCAAAGAAGAAGACAAGATGGGCATCCGTGCTTCCGCCACTTCTGAAATCATTTTTGACGACTGCTTCGTTCCTGCTTCCGCAAGACTGGGCAGGGAAGGCATGGGCTTCCGCATCGCCATGGAAACCCTGGAAAAATCCAGACCGGTGGTAGGCGCCATTTCTGTAGGCATCGCCCAGGCTGCCCTGGAAAATGCCATCCATTACGCGCACCAGAGAAAGCAGTTCGGCCAGAAGATTGCTTCCTTTGAAATGGTGCAGCAGATGATTGCTGACATGGTCACAAAGACAGAAGCTGCCCGGGCCCTGGTGTACAAGGCCTGCTGGATGCAGATGAACGGCGACAAACAGGCATCCCTCTTCTCCGCCATGTCCAAGTGTTTCGCGTCCGATACGGCCATGGAAGTCACCACCACCGCCGTGCAGGTCATGGGCGGCAACGGCTACTCCAGAGAAAATCCGAATGAAAAGTACATGCGCGATGCCAAAATCATGCAGATTTACGAAGGCACCAACCAGGTACAGCGCCTGGTCATCGCCAACGCAGCTATGTATTGATTTATAGTGGGCTGGTGGACTAGTGGGCTGGTGAACTAGTATGATAGTGGGACAGTGAAAGATGCTATCCGTTATCCGCTGCCTACTTATATATTCATCGCCGCGAAGCGGCGATACCACAACCCTTGGGCCCGAAGGGCCCATCAAACCTAAGAACCCTAAGAACCTTCTGAACCCTCACGCCCACAGGCGTGTCCATCAGGGCGTATCAAAAAAATACTTGCAATCCATGGATTTCCTGTGTATAATAAGGACCATAATAAAACACAAGGCAAGAGGGCCTGCGTACTTTGGTATGCAGGCCTTTTCTATTTTGGAGGTGGCTGTGATGATTCTGCATTATGGGGAAGGATAAATAAAAGAGACAGGTAGGAACTGAATAGAAAGCAGGGGAGCCCAGGAAACTTCACTGCATAATTTCATAAAAATGGGTAATGGTGCTGCTATGGAAATTTTAGGGATTCCAGGCGGCTTTTTTATTTTTCAGAAAGGGACTTATGATTATGCGAAAATATCTTTTACCGGCATTTCTGGGGGCATGTTTCCTCCCGGGAATTGCCATGGCAGCAGATGAAGAAAGTAAGCTGAACGGGGCAGACATGGCCTACATGGCCATCGCAACACTGCTGGTGCTCATCATGACACCGGCGCTGGCCTTTTTCTATGGCGGACTGGTACGCCGCAAAAACACCATTAATACCATTATGATGTCCATGGTTTGCCTGGCCATCTTTACAGTACAGTGGTTTGTCTATGGCTATTCGCTTTCCTTTGGCCCCGACGTGGGCGGCATCATCGGCAATCTGGACTGGGCCTTCTTCCATGGCGTAGGCATGGCGGCCAATCCGGACTATTCCGAAACCATTCCCCACATCCTCTTCGCCATGTTCCAGATGGCCTTTGCCATCCTCACACCGGCCATCGTCAGCGGCGGCATTGTGGAAAGGACCCGTTTCCCGGCATACTGCATTTTCATCCTTCTCTGGGGCACCCTGGTGTATGACCCCATGTGCCATATGGTATGGGGCGTAGGCGGCTTCATCCGCGACATGGGAGCCCTTGACTTTGCAGGGGGCACCGTCATTCACGTCACCTCCGGCTTCTCCGCTTTAACCGCTGCCATCCTTATCGGCAGGAGAAAGGGCTATGGCATTCTTTCCCTTCGTCCCCATAACATTCCCTACGTATGCCTTGGCGGCAGCTTCCTGTGGCTTGGATGGTTCGGCTTCAACTCCGGCGCCGGCCTCACTGCCAACGATATCATGACCCAGGCCCTGGCCAATACAGGTATTGCTTCCTGCACCGCCGGCCTTGTATGGATTATCATTGAAGAAATCATTCATAAGAAAATGACCGCCCTAGGCCTCATGACCGGTATCCTCACCGGCCTCGTAGGCATCACCCCAGCCGCCGGCTTCGTCGATGCTAATGCAGCCTTCTTCATCGGCATCACCACTCCGGTCATCTGCTACTTCTTCGTTTCCTGCGTTAAATCCAAACTGGGCTACGATGACTCCCTGGACGCCTTCGGCTGCCACGGCATGGGCGGCGTATGGGGCGCTCTTATGACCGGCATCTTCTGCACCAAAACCATCAATGACGCCGGCGCCGACGGCCTCCTCTACGGCAACCCGGCCCAGCTCATTCCCCAGATGACCGGCATCGTCACCGGAATCATCGTAGCCGTCGTCATGACCACCGTCATCATCAAAGTGGTAGGCTGCTTCATGAAAGTCCGCGCTTCCGCTTCCGAAGAAGCCCAGGGCCTGGACCTTATCGACCACGGTGAAAGAGCGTATAATAAATTATAAGAGGTGAAACCTATGGATACAGAAAAGAAAATCTACAAAGTGGACGCCGTCATTCGTCCGGAAAAACTGGAAGAGCTGAAGGACAAGCTCTATGAAATCGGCGTCACCGGCATTACGGTCACCGAAGTCTACGGCTGCGGCCTCACCCATGGACAGGAAGAAATCTACAGAGGAAACGTACTCTCCGTGAACCTGCTCCCGAAAATCAAAATAGAAATTGTCATTTACGAAACACCGCTGGAAAAACTGATTAAGACCATTCGCGACACCTGCAACACCGGCCACGTGGGAGACGGTAAAATCTTCGTCTCCGAACTGACCACCGCCGTTAAAATCCGCACAGGAGAAAGCGGCGGCGCCGCCATCATCGACGACAAAGCGTAATGGACATCGGCCCCGTTTTGTCATTTCGAGCGGAGTACAGCAGCGAAATGACGAAGATGCTTTGCGAAGATAGTGAAGAGGAGCCCCGAAATCTCATCCTCGAGCAGCACGAGCCCTATTGGGACAGGCATATTATCGTCATTTGGAAAGTCTTTAAAGCAATATAGGCAAAATGAAAAAGGCTATGAAGGAATGGAAGCCATTTCTTCATAGCCCTTTTTACTTTAATACACTAAAGAAAGTTTTTTCGGAAAATTTCACTTTTTCTTTTCACATTTTCGAATCTCGCGTTATGTATATAGTAGAGGGGGATGAAAAGCCCGCGGTTTTGACAGAAACCGTTCCATATATTTCTGAGTTGCGCATAAGAAATGACTCTATGGAGCGGCGGAACCAAAAATGGTACCGCTTTTCTCCCTCCCCATTTCCGGAAAATGGTCAAAAATCAGTACAAACTGAAAAATAGCAGAGAAATCCAGGACTTTAAACATCTATCGCGGCAGAAATGACGGGAGACACTGTTCCGGCGCAAGCCATCGCACTTTGTGCAGCAGCGGCTGTTGACCGAGTCAGACACCGAACTCATTGGGCATAGGGGATGGGAAGTCACCGGATTTCTTTGTGCTGGAAAGCAGCCTCACAAGGGCTGCTTTTTGCCTTTTTATGAATAGTATAACATTATGGCAAGGGCCGTAATGCAGGCTCCTTCCTCAGGTGGCAATCCTGCATAGGATTGCCAAGTCGGGCAAAGTTGGCCCTTAGCCTGTCCATAAAAGGGCCTTCCTATGAATTGCCTGACCGGAATGGAGCTGGGCGGAGCCCTGAAGATAGGTCCGATAAATTCTTAGCAAAGACCTGACGCCCCTATCCTCCGTCGCCTAACGGCCCCCCCTTCCTGTGGAGGGGCGTTTATTCTTCGCCATGCAGTACTGGAGACACAAAGGTTAATCCCGTAACGCTGACTTCCTGCTCATCGCCCGAAGGGCGATACCACCACCCTTTGAACCCTCTGAACCCTTTGAACCTTCTGAACCTTTTCTCCAGCTGAACCTTCTGAACTCGGGGCTGCTTTGCAGCCCCCTTTAAATATTTCATATTGACAGTTTCCACCCATCGAATCTATAATAATAAATAAGCATTGCAGGTCTGTGGCTGAAAGTCGATGGTAGTCGCAGCCAAAGCGATCCACGTAACGCAGGAAAATCCTGCTGAGCATGGTGCGGTTTAGAAGTAAGTCCTGCCGGGAAAACCGAGAGGGTTAGTAGTGAGAGGAAGACACCGGGTAGCGAAAGCTCCAGCAGGCGAGTGTGGGGTCAAAAGCCAGGTCAGCTGCTGTGCTTATTTAAAATTTGATTTCTGCAGCAGAGCGGAAATGTTACATAGTTTGGGCGATGAGCGGAAGAAGTACCGTAAGCGATTCGATAGAGAAGGCATGGATGGTGGAAATGCTTGGAGGACTTTCGGGAAATGCATCTGTGAGCTGAAAAGGGGAATGAAGTATCCTTTTCCGTAGGTCTACGATACGGCTGTGCGCGGCTTTTGCCGACAGAGTGGAATAACGGGCCACCGTCTCTGTGAGGCGGCGGTCTTTTTAATGGGAACTAGTGAGCTAGTGTACTAGTTGGCTAGTGGAACAGACAGTTTCTTGTTTCTAGTCCACCAGCTCACTAGCTCACCAGCTCACTAATCAACCGATTTCATGAAAGAAGATGATAACCATGTGTCACTGTTGCAGCTATAAACGGGCTTATCATATCTTTCTTATATATGAATAAAATATCTCTCTACAGATGGAGGAATCTAAATGGAAGAAATTAAAGTGTATAACACGCTGACGAAGGAAAAGGAAGTATTCAAACCGATTACACCGGGGGAAGCGAAGATTTATGTATGCGGCGTAACGCCCTATAACCATCCTCATATCGGAAATGCCCGTCCTGCGGTAACCTGGGACGTCATCCGCCGGTACCTGGAATGTGTGGGCTACAAAGTGACTTTTGTACAGAATTTCACCGATGTGGATGATAAAATTATCAACAAGGCCAATGCGGAAGGCACGGACTGGAAGACCATTTCCGACCGTTACATTGACGCTTATTTCCAGGTCATGGATGCGCTCCATGTGCGCCGGGCCGATGTGTACCCAAGGGTGTCTGAACACATGGATGATATCATCCACATGGTGGAGACCCTGATTGAAAAGGGCCATGCCTATGTACTGGGCGGCGATGTGTATTATGATATTTCCACTTTCAAGGATTACGGCAGACTGTCCGGCCGGAAAATCGAAGATATGCTGGCAGGCGCCCGCATTGAAGTGAATGATGAGAAGAAGAATCCCGGCGATTTCGCTCTGTGGAAGGCTGCCAAGCCCGGTGAACCTTTCTGGGAAAGCCCCTGGGGCAAGGGACGTCCGGGTTGGCATATCGAATGCTCTGCCATGTCCATCCATTACCTGGGCAAGACCTTTGATTTCCATGGCGGCGGCTCTGATCTGATTTTCCCGCACCATGAAAATGAAATCGCCCAGTCCGAAGGATGCACGGACTGCCATTTCGTGGATTACTGGCTCCATAACGGATTCATCACCATTAATTCTGAAAAGATGAGCAAGTCTCTGAACAATTTCTTCCTGGTGAAGGATGTGCTGGAAAAATATTCCGGCGATGCGCTGCGCTATTTCCTCCTGTCCACCCATTACAGAAGTCCCCTTGACTTCTCCGACGACCGTCTGGAAGAAGCAGAGAAGAACATGGACAAGCTGAAGGATGTCATCGCCAGGGTGAAGGAGCTCTCCGGCCGTGAAGGCAATGAGGAAACCGAAGCATCCAAGGCGCTGGAACAGGCAGCGGAAGCTGACATGAAGGTGTTCCACGAAGCCATGGATGATGATTTCAATACAGGCCTTGCCACCGGCGCCATGTTTGACCTGGCCAAGGCTATCAATGTGTACTACAACGATGTGCACGGCGGCACCGCTTTCAACAAGGCGTCCCTGGAAAAGGCGGGCAAAGCCTTCAAGACCATTCTGGATATCCTGGGCATTCTGGAAAAGGAATGGAAGAAGACCGAAGCCTATGATGACAAAGATTACAATGACCTTATGAATGTCATCCTCTCTGTCCGCCAGTCCGCCAGAAAGGCAAAGCAGTACCAGCTGGCTGATGAAATCCGGGATAAGCTGGGCGAAATCGGCATTGTGATTGAAGATACTCCTACAGGAGCAAGGTGGAAGAAACGTGGAGTTTAAGAGAGTCTTATTTCTGAAAAAACAGATGGCTCGTAAGATTGGCAAAGAATCTCCTGTTCTTGATGAACAGGAGGTCTTTTCCATGGATGCCCTGACCCTGGCCTACATCGGCGATGCCTGCTGGTCCTTCTTTATCCGGAAGGCCTTGATCGATACAGGCATTTACAATGTGCAGATATTGAACAGCCTGGCTTCGGAAATTGTTTCCGCCCGCTGGCAGAGCCGTATCCTTTTTGAAATCAGGGAGCTCCTGAACGAGCGGGAGCTGAAGGTGTCCAAGAGGGCCAGAAATACCAGCTCCCATGTGCCAAAGAGCGCTACGGTGGAGGAATACCGGGAATCCACGGCCTTTGAGGCCCTTCTGGGCTATCTCTATCTGTCCGGCCAGAAACAGCGGCTGGATTTCATCCTTGAAAAGAGCTTGAAGTATGTGGCAGGAGAAATGAGCCATGAAAACGGATAAAAAGGGGAAACCATCCTTTAAAAAGAATGATGTGAAAGACCGGCGGCAGGCCATGCCTCCTTCCGGCAGGGACGGAAGGAAGAAAAGGCCTTTGAAAAAAGAGGGTTCCGCCGATTCCCTCCTCATCTGCGGCAGGAACAGCGTGTCCGAATTTCTGAAAAGCAGGGGCGTCCGCAAGGTCTTCCTGAAGGAGGGAAAAAAGGACGACCGCCTTCTTTCCCTGGCAGCTTTGGCGGAAAAGCAGGGCGTGCCCGTGGAAGAAGTAAAGGAAGACCGGCTGGATGACATGGCCGGCGGCGTGGTGCATCAGGGCATTGCGGCGCTGCTGAAGCCCTACGAATATGCGGACCTTGACCGGGTGCTTTCGGATTGGGAAGGAAAGAGTCCCATCCTGATTCTGCTGGACGGCCTGGAGGACGTACGCAATCTGGGGGCCATCGTTCGCACGGCGGAATGCGCCGGTGCGGCGGCGGTGCTCCTTCCGAAGCATAAGAGCCCGCCGGTGACGGCGGCTGCCATGAAGACCGCAGCCGGTGCCTTTGCTTATCTTCCGGTGTGCCAGACCGGAAATATTCGGCAGACTTTGGAAATGCTGAAGGAAAAGGGTTTCTGGGTGGTAGGCGCCGACATGGACGGCGAAAGTCTCTACTATGACGCTAACCTGAAGGGGCCGCTTGTCATCGTCATGGGAGCGGAAGGAAAGGGCGTGAGCCCCCTTACAAGGAAAATGTGCGATTTCTGCGTGCGCATTCCTATGAAGGGACACGTTTCCTCCCTCAACGTGTCCGTGGCGGCTGCCCTTCTCATTTATGAAGCGGCTAAACAGAGGGCTCAGTCATGAAAGATCTCTACCTGGTGGACGGCTATAACGTGATTTTCGGCAGACCCGACATATTCGACAGGAACGACCTGGAATCATGCCGCAAGAAACTGGTGGATATCATGCAGGACTACGGCGCCCATAACGATATCGAAGTGATTATCACCTTTGACGGGCAGGGGAATTCCACCAAAGTGAAGATCGAGGAACTTTCCGCCTTCTTTACCATCGTCTATACGCCCCGGCGGATGACCGCCGACTCCTATATTGAAAAGGAATCCTATCTCCGGCGGGAAGAATACAGACATATCTTCGTAGTCACCTCCGACGGTCCCGAACAGAGCCAGGTTCTTGGAAACGGTGCCTATCGGGTGCCGGTGTCTGACCTCATGCGGGCTATGGAAGAGGACAAGGCGGTGCAGGAGAAATTCATCACCCGGAATAACCATAGGAATCTTAGAAGTGAAATCGGAAGGGCCATACCGCATTCGGTGCAGGAAAAGCTGGATAAGATGAGGGGAAGGAAATAGGGGGCCGCTGAGCGGCCCCGGTTGACGCCTGCCGGGCAGGCGAAGTTTGACAGGCCCTGGGGTCTCGGCTTTTCTATGAAAAGCCTGCTATCCTCTGTCGCCTACGGCGACACCTCCCTTCCAGAAGAAGGGGGCTATGGCTCTTCGGCGTGCAGCACTGGAGACACAAATGTAATTTCCGTAACGTTAGGCTCCTTCCTTAGGAAGGAGCTGGGCGAAGCCCTGAGGATAGGTCCGAAAATTTCTTAGCAAAGACCTGACGCTCCTATCCTCCGGCGCCTTCGGCGCTACCCCCCCTTCCAGAGGAAGGGGCTCCTGCTCTACGTTATGCAGCACTGGTGACACAAAACCAAATCCCGTAACGCTGACTATATACTCATCGCCGCGAAGCGGCGATACCACCCCCTCTGAACCCTTTGAACCTTCTGAACCCTTTGAACCCTGCCACGCAGTGGCTCCAATGGCGATACCTGAACCTTCAGCCTGTGCACATTCTGCAGAGAATGTGCAAGTCAGTCGAAGTTGGCCCATAGCCTGCCCATAAAAGGGCCTTCCTTTTAATCGACTGACCGTTAGCGCTGTCAAACCTTAGAACCTTCGGGGCGAATGCCCCGTCAAATCTGAGAGTCTTTTAACACCCCTTCCCGCCGACTGGTATGTACCAGCCAATGAGTCAATATCACTTCGTACCGAGATTTTTCGCTTCGCTCAGAATGACGTGCAGGGCGGGAAGAAGCCATGGCCAGCGTTCAAGCGCAAGCGTCCGCGATTTCTTTAAAATCCAGTTGACCATTCCTGTTGATTAGTATAAAATAGTGTTTGATATCATTTCTTTTAGAAGATAGAACCGTATCTGCCCTGAGTGAGGCAGGTGCAGAGGAGGATTCACAGTGAAGTACTTTTTGATTGGCATAACCCTTGTGGTTTCGTTGCTTTTGATTGTGGTGGTTGTAGGACAGGAATCGAAACAGGCCGGTATGGGCACTGCCATTGGCGGCGGCACGGAGAATGCGGTCGGCGGACGGACTAGGGGCAAGGATGCGGTGCTGTCCAAGTTTACCATTGTCTTTGGCACCATGTTTGCTGTTCTCTGCCTCGTGCTGGGAAGATACATGAATACTTTCTGATGGAACGGGAAAATGCTCATCGGCTTCTGATTTCATGAGGCGGCAGGAGTGAGCGCGTTCCCTGGAGGTTTGCCGGCGGCAGGCCTCTTTTTTATTTGGCCCTTGCGCAGAGGCCTTATTTCATGTAGTCTTAGTATAGATATATGCGTTTTATCTGTCTTTGGGAAAGCACTGATTAATTTGCAGAATCGAATTTCATATGTATTTTTATCCAATGCGGCGTCATCAGTCTCCTTAAATAGCTCGCTATTCGCGTCGACTGATTCCTTGCATTGAATAAAAATACAAGAATGAAAT
>NZ_UPZP01000078.1 GCF_900538805.1 uncultured Dialister sp. | reverse complement strand
GCCAAATACCTTTGCTCTCATATCGACATGCAGCTCCGCTCGAGATGACAATACGGAGAACAGCTTACTGTTATTTTTGGCAATTTTCTGAATCTATAAACGAAGCGGAAAAGGGGCTGTGAAGAAATGATTAAACATTTTTTCACAGCCCCGGGTTCAAAGGATTCATAGGGTTCAGAGGATTCAGGTTAGACGGGTCTTTGGCCCGAAGGTTGTGGCGGCCGCTTCGCAGCAGTATATAGAAACGTGAAGGTGCGGCCACCTGCTTTTACGAATTACCGGTCCACGTTGGTCATATCTTTAGGAACCACCCACTTGTCATATTCCTCTGGCGTTACATAGCCCAGAGCCACTGCCGCTTCCCGAAGGGAGCTGTTATCTTTGAAGGCCTTCTTGGCAATTTCCGCCGATTTTTCATAGCCGATATGGGGAGACAGGGCCGTGACGAGCATGAGGGATTTTTCCACCAGTTCCTCCATCCGTTCTTCATTGACTTTGATTCCCTGGGCACAGTGAATATCAAAGGAATGAATGGCTTCGCCCAGAAGTTTCACCGATTCGATAAAGCTGTCCGCCATAACCGGTGCGTATACATTCAGCTCAAACCGCCCCTGGGAGGAAGCCATGGAAATGACGGCCTGGTTGCCGTGCACCCGGCAGGCCACCATGGTCAGGGCTTCACACTGGGTGGGATTTACCTTGCCCGGCATGATGGAGGAGCCCGGTTCATTGGCAGGAATGGTCAGTTCGCCAAGACCTGCCCTTGGGCCGCCGGCCAAAAGACGGATATCATCGGCAAATTTCATGCAGTCCCCGCCCAAAGCGTCCAGGGCGCCATGGGTGAAAACCATGTCGTCTCTTCCGGTCAACGCATAGAACTTATTGGCAGCCGAGGTAAAGGGAATGCCCGTTTCCTCGGAAATGGCCTTCGCCACCTTTTCGCCGAAATCCTTGGGGCTGTTGAGGCCAGTGCCTACGGCAGTGCCGCCGATGGCCAGCTCGTGGAGGTACTTTTCTCCGTCCTCAATCATGGATTTGGATTTCTTCAGCATTTCCACCCAGCCCGACACTTCCTGTCCAAAGGTGAGGGGCACCGCATCCTGCACATGGGTGCGGCCGATTTTTACGGTGTGCATGTATTCCCTGCTCTTTGCCTCAAAGGTAGCAATGAGTCCGTCCAAAGGCCCATACAGGTACTGATGGAGGGAATATACAGCCGCCACATGAAGGGCTGTGGGGAATGTATCGTTGGAGGACTGGGACATATTTACATCATCATTGGGATGAACTCGAAGGGTGCTGCCTGCCTTTTCCAGTTTGGCATTGGCAATATGGGCCACCACTTCGTTCATATTCATGTTGCTCTGGGTGCCGGAGCCGGTCTGGTACACCACCAGCGGGAATTCACCGTCCCACTCGCCTTTCAGGATTTCATCACAGGCGCTCTTAATGGCTTCTCCCTTTTCAGGAGCCAGGGCCCCTCTTTCCTCGTTCACCTTAGCGGCGCATTTTTTCAGGATAGCAAAGGCGCGGATAATTTCTTTCGGCATCACATGGCCGATTTTGAAATTTTCAAAAGAGCGCTGGGTCTGGGCGCCCCACATGTGGTCTGCAGGAACACGGACTTCGCCTAAAGAATCATGTTCGATACGATATTCCATAATTGTCTCCTTATGTAAAATACACCTGCTGAGAAATGCACTCTCCCAACAAGGAAAACTTCTCAAGACTCATTGTAACATCTTGCAGCGTCTTCGGTAATTACTAACTTGACATAGTTAAGGGGAATTTCGTTGCATAGAAGTCATAAAAGGGACCGCATAGCGGTCCCGGGTTCAGAGGGTGCAAAGGGAACGGTTGACGCCCGCTCCGCGGGCGAAGGGGCTTTGCCCTTCGGGCAAAGGGTTGTGTTCGCTTACGCTCAGGGGGCGACGGGCCTTTGGCCCGAGGGTGTGGTATCGCCCTTTGGACACGCCTTCGGCGTGAAGATTCAGAAGGTTCTTAGGGTTCTAAGGTTTGACAGCCCTTCGGGCTGAGGGTTGTGGTATCGCCGCCTTTGGCGGCGATGAGTACATAGTCAGCGCTACGGGATTTACATTTGTGTCTCCAGTGCTACATGACGGAGAGCCGAAGCCTCCTTCCCCAGGAAGGAGGTGGCGCTGCAGGCGACGGAGGATAGGGGCGTCAGGTCGATACGAAAGGGTTCAAAAGATTCAGCGCCCTTCGGGCGCTGAAGGGGCGCAGCTGCGCTGCGGGTTGTGTAAAAAGGTTGTGTAGAAAGGTTGTGCCCGCTTCCGCTCAGGATGGCCGGTGTGAGGGAGGGGTTCCTTCATTCCAACTCCAGCCAGCGGACAGCCGTCCTCCTCACCCTTCCACTTTTTTCACCGCTTCCACCAGATTTTCCGTGAAATCAATTCTCCCAAAGTTTGACGACCGAGGTAGTTTCAGCTTGAGGTCGGAGAGGAGGCAGAATTCCGCCTTTCCCTCCTTCAGGCACAGGTCAAATACGTGGCCCCCTTCTTTCCTGCCATCGGAGAGGTAGTGGAAATGGTAACCCGGCATGTTGAGGCCGTCCATGAAGGAGGGGCAGTAAAGGCCGATGAGGGTGCCTTCGGTGTGGTCAAAGTGGAATTCCACCTGGTCCTTTTTCATCACTTCATCCAGCCGTCTATAGGGCTTCTGCTGTGCTCTTTCACTTCTGGCATATACTTTATCAAAAACTCCATGAATACGTATACCGTAAAAATAGTTAGGTCCCCAGCCCTGAATCAAATCATCCGCCTTCTCCCTGAGTTCATTCAGGGATGAAATATCCTTCAGCGGGAGTGTTCTGTCTGTTTCAAAAAAGAATACATCAGCAAAAGGTACCTTCCACCGGTCATGGGCCTCCTTCACTTCTCCCCTGCCGTTGACCTGGTACACCTTTCCCCGGCACATGATAAGCTCTCCATCCAGGGAATCAAAGGTACCGATGCCGAAATCCCCCTGTCCTTTGAGCTCCTTCACTTCTACAGAGCCTTCGTAATGGCCCAATATAAGAGACTGCAGAAGGGCTGCCTGGAAAAGAGTCCTGCTGTTTATAGATGAATTCATTTTGCTGTCTCCCTTCCAAAGAGAATTGCCGGGAAAAATCCCGGCAATAACCTGTATCATCATTCCAATGAATGAATGAAATCCATAATTTCCTTTTTCTTTTCTTCCAACAGCTTCCTGTCACCCTTGGTTTCCATGTTGAAACGAATCAGGGGTTCCGTGTTGGAGGGGCGCAGGTTGAAGCGCCAGCGGTCGTACTCAATGCCTACGCCGTCGATGAGGTCCACCCGGCTCGCATTTTTCCCATATTTCTCTTTCACCTTTTCCAGAATGAAATCACTGTTTTTTACGGTGAGATTGATTTCACCGCTGCAGGGGAATTCCTTTTCCATTTCTTCCACCAGTTCCCCCAGATGCTTTCCCTTTTCACTCATAATCTGTGTCACAATGAGCCAGGGAATCATGCCGGAATCGCAGTAGGAAAAATCACGGAAGAAGTGGTGCGCCGAATTTTCCGCGCCGTAAATGCCCTTTACCCGGCGCATGGTTTCCTTCATGAAGGCATGGCCGCCTTTGGATTCCACCGGCTGCCCGCCAAGGGAATGGCAGATTTTTTCAGTGCACCAGAATACCCTTGGATCGTGGACAATGGTCTCTCCCCTGTGATGCTTCAGAAAATATTCCGCCAGAAGGCCTACCATGTAGTATCCTTCCACAAAGTGCCCCTTTTCATCAATAAAGAAACAGCGATCAAAATCGCCGTCCCAGGCAATGCCCAGGTCCGCTTTTTCCGAAAGCACCGCATCCACCAGGGGCTTTCTGCATTCCTCCAGCATGGGATTGGGCACGCCGTGGGGGAAGGAACCGTCGGGGTCCATGTACATTTCCGTGAAATGGAAGGGAAGATGTTTCTTTAATTCGGAAAAGGCAATATTGGCGCAGCCATTTCCTGCATTCACCACGATGTGGAATGGCTTCATGGCCTTCACATCCACAAAGCTCAAGAGGGACTCTATGTAATCGGACAGGATTTCCTTATGAAACAGCTGCCCCTTCTTTTCACTTTCCGGGAAATCGCCGGAAAAGGCCAGGGCTTCGATATCCTTGAGGCCCGTGTCAGCGCTGACGGGAATGCCCTCTTCCCTTACGATTTTGATACCGTTGTAATCGGATGGATTATGGCTGGCGGTAATCATGAAGCCGCCGTCCATGCCATAGTGGAAGGTGCCGAAATACATCATTTCCGTGCCGCAGAGACCGATATCATACACGTCGCTGCCGCCGTCCATGAGCCCTCTGGCTGTGGCCTCACTGATTTTCCTGGAACTGGGCCGCACGTCAAAGCCAATACACATGGCCCTGGGATGGTACAGCGCCGCATAGGCACGGCCCACCCGGTAGGCCAGGTCCTCATTCACCTCATCCGGCACAATTCCCCGGATATCGTAAGCTTTGAATCCCTCATGGGACATATGCAAAGGTTCCACTTTTATTCTTCTCCTTTCTCCTTAAGCCGGTTCAGCACGGTCAGATAGCCATCGGCGCCGTACTTGAGGCACCGCTTTACCCTGGAAATGGTGGCTGTGCTGGCCCCCGTCTTCTTTTCAATCTGGTCATACTTTTCCCCGTTTTCCAGCATACGGGCCACCTCCAGCCGCTGGGACATATCCCGAAGCTCGTTGATGGTGCACAGATCTTCAAAGAATTCATAACATTCATCCCTGGTCTTCAGGGAAAGGATGGCATCAAACAATGTATCGGTCAGAGGATTGACAAGTCTCTGGTTCACACTCATAGGTATCCCTCTTTTCATCTTAGAAACCGGCCTTTGCGCCAGCTTTTTTACTTTAGTATATTATAACATTACAGGCCGACAGGCGCAAAGGGATTCGCGCTCCACAGGCGCGAAAGGGTTCAGAGGGTTCAGAAGGTTCAAAGGGTTCTGCGTCCTTTGGGTGCGAAAGGTTCTTAAGATTGACCGGCCTTTGGCCGGAGGGTTCTTAAGTTTGACAGCCCTTCGGGCTGAGGGTTATGGTATCGCCCTTCGGGCGATGAGTTTTATATGCCGCTCCACGGCAAGCGTTACGGGTCTTACCTTTGTGTCACTACTGCTGCATGACGAAGTGCAAGAGCCCCTTCCCCAGGAAGGGGGCCGTTAGGGGACGGAGGATAGGGGCGTGGATTAGACGATAGAAGTCAGAAATCAGACGTCAGAATGCGTTACGGGATTGACCTCCTGCCCACTCGTCATTCTAAACCGCAGGCGAAGAATCTCGGTACGTGCCGATATTGACTCCTACTAGCCTACTAGCCCACTAGCGCACCAGCTCACTAGTCCACCAGCTTCACTAGCTCACCTGCCATGACTTTTACGAATCCTATATACTCTATTTACTATTTCTATTGACAATATTTCCTAATCAGAGTACTATAGTTTCAACCCGTACATTCGGGTCAATTCAATACAGATTCATCATGAGTGGCGGAGGGACTGGCCCTTTGAAGCCACGGCAACCATTCTTTTAAGAAACGGTGCCAATTCCAGCGAGTAATTACTCGAAAGATGATGTATGACTGACTTTCATCTTTCGATGAAAGTTTTTTTATTAAAGGAGTTCCCAATGATTGAACTGAAGCATATAACCAAATTATATGGCAATTTCAAGGCACTGGACGACATCAACCTTTCCATTAAGGATGGAGAAATCTTCGGTATCGTCGGACAGTCCGGCGCAGGCAAATCCACTTTGATTCGCTGCGTCAACATGCTTGAACCCCCTACTTCCGGGGAAGTGCTCATCGACGGTAAGGACATGACCAAGCTCACCAAGTCAGAGCTTCGGGAAGAGAGAAAGAAAATCGGCATGATTTTCCAGCATTTCAACCTTCTTTCCAACAGGACTGTGGCAGGCAATGTGGCATTTCCTCTGGAACTGTCCAATGTGCCGAAGTCTGAACAGAAGAAAAGAATCGATGAAATTCTGGAACTGGTGGGTCTTACGGAATATAAGGACAAATACCCCTCCCAGCTGTCCGGCGGCCAGAAACAGCGCGTAGGCATTGCCAGAGCCATCGTTTCCAACCCCTCCGTTCTTCTTTCCGATGAAGCCACCAGCGCCCTGGATCCGGAAACGGTGAAATCCATCCTCCAGCTGCTGAAGGACATCAATAAAAAGATGGGTATTACCATCATCATGATTACCCACCAAATGGAAGTCATCAAGGAAATCGCCGAACAGGTGGCGGTCATTGAAAAGGGAAAGATTATTGAACAGGGCTCTGTGGTAGACCTCTTCACCAATCCCCAGACCGAAACGCTGAAGAAATTCGTGGGCTCCGTCATGTCCTCCGATGTACCGGAGCAGCTGTCCCACATGAATATTTCCAAAGAAAAACAGAAAGACAGCGACCAGACCATTGTGAGCCTGAAATTCAGGGGCGACGTGGCCAATGAACCGATTATCGCCAACCTCATCAAGAAATACAACCTGGACGTAAGTATTCTTTACGGCTCCATCGACTACATCCAGAACGTTTCCTTCGGCCGCCTTATCATCATGATCAATGGTCACGAAGAGGACATGAAAAAAGCCCTCGGCCATTTACAGTCTTTACCAATCACAAGCGAGGTAATCGGATATGTCCCCAGTGATAACTAATCTTCTTCTGAAAAGTCTGGCTGAAACGCTGTACATGCTCTCCATTTCAGCCATTATCGCCGCCTTAATCGGCATTCCCTTAGGCATTCTTCTGGTGGTAACGGAAAAACACGGCATCCTTTCCTGCCCGGTACTGAACAAGCCTCTGGCCTTCATTATCAACCTTATCCGTTCCATTCCGTTCATCATCCTCATGGTAGCCATCATCCCCTTCACCAGGCTGGTGGCAGGCACCTCCATCGGCACCACCGCAGCCATCGTCCCTCTGACCATTGCTGCCATCCCCTACACCGCCCGCATGGTGGAAACATCCATCCGTGAAATCCCCTTCGGCCTCATCGAAGCAGCCGAATCCATGGGCGCCTCTCCCCTTCAGATTATCTGGAAGGTCCTCATTCCCGAAGCCCTTCCTTCCATCATTGAAAGCTTGACCGTAGTCATCGTATCCCTGATTGGTGCATCCGCCATGGCCGGCACCATCGGCGGCGGCGGTCTGGGGGACCTGGCCATCCGCTATGGCTACCAGCGCTTCCAGGCAGACGTGATGATTGCCACTATCATCGTCCTTGTCATCATCGTCCAGCTCATCCAGTTCATCGGCAGCAACATGGCCAAGAAAGCGGATAAGCGGTAAATCTGTATATAACGGGAACCATCCCTTATATAATATTTCCAGGTTTCATCTTTACATGAAATCTGATTCAAAAGAGAAAGGAAGTCTTACTTATGTTCAAGAAATTAGCGATTGCCGGCCTGTGCGCACTCTCCGCAGCAGCATTCATTACCGGCTGCGGTTCCAGCCAGAAACCGGCATCCTCAGCAGCCGCCTCTGCTCCTGCTGAAAAGAAAGAAATCACCGTAGGCGCCACCGCCGGCCCCCATGCGGAAGTGGTAGAAGCAGCTGCAAAAGAAGCTGAAAAGAACGGTCTCAAAGTGAACGTGAAGGAATTCTCCGATTACATCACCCCTGACCAGGCACTGGCAGACGGAGATCTGGATATCGTAGTATACCAGCACAAACCCTTCATGGAAAACTTCAATAAACAGCACGGCACCCACCTCACCGACATCGGCAGAGCCATCCTCATGCGCATGGGCATTTACTCCAACAAAGTAAAGGACGTGAAAGACCTGCCCGACGGCGCTACCGTTTCCATTCCTAACGACCCCACCAATGAAGGCCGCGGCCTCCAGCTCCTGGAAAAGGCAGGCGTCATCAAGTTGAAGGAAGGCGTAGGCATGAAAGCCACCCCCGCTGACGTAGTAGAAAACCCGAAGAACATCCAGTTCAAAGAAATCGAAGCAGCCCAGCTCCCCAGAAGCCTTGACGATGTGGATGCTTCCGTCATCACCATGAACTACGTCATGAGCGCCGGACTCTCCCCTGAAAAGCAGGGTATCTTCCTGGAAGACAAGGACACCCCGCTGGCAGTCATGATTATTGCAGTCCGTGAAAAGGACAAGGACCAGCCGGCCTACAAGAAATTCGTCCAGGCCTACCAGTCCGACGCAGTGAAGAAATTCATTGCAGAAAAATACAAAGGCACCATCGTTCCTGCATGGGACTAATGGTATCTTAAATGAAAAAGCTTTGGAAAAGGATTTTCTTTCCAAAGCTTTTTTATTGGACTTGTACATAGTGAGTCGGCTGTCCGATTTCCGCCAGCCCCATCATTCGTAAGCAAAGTGAAAAATCTCGGTACCTGCCGATAGTGGCTGCATAGGAAACCGGCCAGCCGATAGCCGACAGCGGATAGCAGAACTCCGCCTACCTCCCCCACAGCTTTTCCGCCAGAAGGGCCATTCTTTCATTTCCTTCCCTGTTGGGATGGACACCGTCGATGTACCATTTCTCTTCCGGTGGAAAGGCTTTGGTGAAATCAAGAAGAGGAATATCCCATGCCTTTGCCCGGGAGCGGAGGAATTTCTGGTATTCCAAAAGGTCCCTCCTGTTTCTTTTAAAAGAGCCTGCCTCCTGCCATCCCGTTTCCACGCTCATTTCCGTAAAGAGCGGAGGAATGCCCAGGGTAAGGGGTATCCTTCCGGCCAAAGCAGAGAGCTTCCTGTCCACCATATTCTCCAAAACCACAAGGCGGATACCGAAGAGAATATCATTGGTGCCACCCATGAAGAAATAGCCCTCTCCCCTTCTCACCCTGCCGCAGGCTCCGGAAAGGCTGTCTAAAATATCCACGGCCATGGAGCCTGAGAGACCATGGTTGTAAAGGGAAATTCCCTTCAGCTCCTTATCAGCCAGAGCCACCCAGCCCTGCCCCGGCAGGACGCCGTAGCCTTCGGTGAGACTGTCGCCGAAGCAGTGAATAATAGAAATGTTCCTGTTCCATAAAGCGCTCATGGTTATCACCTCATCCTGATTGTAGCATAGGAAACGTTGAGCAGAAAAGGTTAAAAAGCCCCCTTTCGGCGGTAAGTAACAAGCCAGCACAATAAAAATTTCAATATTTATTCTCTAATCATTCCTGTGAAATTAACATTATCTCCCCTTCCGCTGGCAATTTGATTTGATATCTTCTTTGCATGTGCTGTTATTTCAGGGATTGTACTTTCCCAGCCAATTTTTCAAGAGAATCTGCAATAAATTTGTATTTCCTCTAAAAAAAGATATCTTCGTCGGCGTTTTTCCCTTAGCAGGATAGCGTCTTGTAACCGGCACTTCACATACTTTGTATCCCAGTTGAGATGCACGAACAGAAAGATAAGCCAAAAGTTCATACCCGGAAAAAATATCCCTGAGCGGTAATACCCGGGAATCAGAAAGATATTCTGCAGAATATCCGCGGTAAGCATTTGTAGTATCAGTAAACCAATGATGAGCAGTAAGAGAAATCACCGGCGCATGTATGAGCCTCACCGCCCAGTATCGAATCATCGGCGTATGAATGGCATGACCGCCGGTGACAAAGCGGGAGCCCTGAATAAAGCCATACCCCTCTTTCAGCTTTTTGATAAACCGCGGCACATCCTCGATGCTGTCTTTATTATTTCCATCAATAGTAATAATGCCTTTATATCCACGTTCAAGTGCCCACCAAAAACCCATGCGGAGCTGTGCTCCCTGCTTTCCCTTATCTGTTTTTATAAGAAGTGCATTAACTTTATGGGCCTTCATATTTTCATCTGCCATGCTGCCATCAGTAGACCCGCCATCACAAATGACCACATCCGCACATTCCGGTATATGCGCCGCCTCTGCCCGTGCAAGTTCTTTTCTTATACGTTCTCCCTCATTAATGACTGGGATGAGTACTACATAGTCCCTTTTCTTTTCCTCATATTCCTTGCAAAGAAACCTGGGTACACCACGAATACCTTCAATCTTTCTCAATGAATACCTCCTGCACATAAGCCATTACTTCCCAAATAGTGGAAAGGCTCATCACCCGTCCCATTTCGATAGAAATATAACGGTCATATCCTGTCCTCCGGAGAAAAGTCGCCAGCTCCCGATGCAAAGAATGCTTTTTGATAGGTTTCAAAAATGGCTCACTGACATGAATATGATTTATCAGTTCTACCTTTCCCTCCAACAGGGACACATCTTCTTCATTGGCAATCATAGTTCCCACATCGAGGTTTAATTTCAGTCCTTGACTTCCTACTTCAGAAATTATATCCAGAGCCTGCTGCGTAGTATTGATGTAATTTGTCTGATAAATGGGTGGATTTGCCTCCAGACCGATACATGTATGGTGCACAACTGCGTAATTTCCAATCTTCCTGAAAAAATCTATACCAATCTGCGGATTCGCCCCATCCGGAAAAAAGCGGTTTCTTGGGCAACCAAATACGAGATTACCGCAGCCAATAGCCTCAGCAAAACGGATAGCTTTCTTCGTGTAATCGATAAGGGCCTGCCGCTCAGCCTTGCTCCCAAAAATTTTCTCACTGCGGCCATACCAGATAGACTGCATAGACGGGACAGAGAAGCCATACCGTAGCTTCAGTTCCTTCGCCCAATTTTTAGCTTCCATGCCCCGTTCATATGGATTTTCTTCCCACACCCGGGTCGGAGCAATTTCAAGACCTGCAAAACCACGCTTCTGCATCTGTTCATAAACAAGTTCATCTTCCGGCATCGACCAGGCTAAATTCGAAATAGACAACTTCATTGGGTGACCTCCTGAAAATAGACTTCTTTTATCTCCATATTTTTGTTTTCAACAAGCATCTTAGTTATCAGCGAGGAATACCACAGGATATCACTGCTGATGCGAAGTTGATAAATATACATCCCCTTTTTTACATCGAACTTATATTTGATAAACGTATCCTTACCATTCCCTAAATTAACCGTCATAGATGTATTTTTAGTAGAGCTGATAGTAAAAGTAATAAAACCTCGTTTGCCCAGCAGTTGACTAGGAATTGAATAAGCATCCCCACTAGTGGATAAAGGCGTAGCAATACCTTTTTCATCCTTACTTTCGGCATACTGCCCCCATAAATAAGGGATATTTCCAATCTGGTGATTATGGTTACCCTTGATATCGTAGTTATAATCCAACTCCCGATACTTATCTCCTGCATATTTATCTTTATTCTGCAAAGAAGCATACTCATCTTTTAAACACCATATTGCAAAAGCACCTACTTCGCAATATGGACGATAATTCTCTGCTATATATTCCGTTAGCAGATAATATCTGTCTGTGTTTAAAATACCGTCAATGTCTCTATAACAGCCAAAATACTGCCCCGCAGGTTTCCGCTGATGATAAGGAAAAACAATAAATTTAACCTTATTTTTTCTAATATTTTCCAGTGCCTGCATCTGCCCTTTTCTTCCATTAATCATGGCAGGTGATTGATTAATATAAATGGGATTAGAGCGCCCTGTGTAAGCATAGAATAAAGATTGGTCTGAAAAGTTGCAATACTAATACGTTCACCCACCAATTGATTCATCAAGGTACTTTTTC
>NZ_UPZP01000077.1 GCF_900538805.1 uncultured Dialister sp. | reverse complement strand
CGTGTCCATACGGGCGCCCACCACAACCCTCGGCTCCATGGGGCCGTCAAACCTGAGAACCCTCAGCGCCGCAGGCGCTGTCAATCTTAAGAACCTTTTCCCCTCTGAACCCCCACACCGAAATCATGCCCCTCAAATCCCATCAAAAAAGCCGCCAAGAAAAACTTGACGGCTTGATTGTTTACAGCCCCACCATGTCGTTTATTGCCGTATTTTGAGTCTGCATAATTGCAGGTGGGTGTTCTTGAGACAAGGTTTCTTGAACAGTCCCCATACGGGGCATTGACTCACCTCATCAGCGCTGAACTCCCGTTATAAAGGTGTTGGTTCAAAATAAGAAGGCACGACGTGCACAGCAGGGTTTCTTTACAGATAGTGTAGCAAAAATCCCATCATTTTACAAGACTATGACAAAGATTTATGCCTTTTCAAAGAGATCTTTTTCCTTTTTGATATCTACTTTGATATGAAGTTCCTTGAGCTGCTTGTCTGCCACCGTGGACGGAGCCTGGGTGAGCGGGTCGATGGCGCTCTGGGTCTTCGGGAAGGCGATGACATCGCGGATGGAGTCCAGGTGGAGCATGAGCATGACGAGGCGGTCAAGGCCCAGGGCAATGCCGGCATGGGGCGGAGCACCGTACTTGAATGCATCCAGCAGGAAGCCGAATTTCTGCTCTGCTTCTTCCTGGGAAATGCCGATGGCTTTGAATACCTTTTCCTGCAGGTCTTCCTGGTAGATACGGAGGGAGCCGCCGCCGGCTTCTACGCCGTTCAGAACCATATCATAGGCCTTGGCATAAACCTTGGAGGGGTCGGTCAGGAGGTACTGCACATCTTCATCCCGCGGAGCGGTGAATGGATGGTGTTCAGCCACATAGCGGTGTTCTTCCTCGCTGTATTCGAACATGGGGAAATCGGTAACCCAGCGGAAGCAGAATTCATTGGGGTCGATGAGGTTCATGCGGCGGGCCATTTCAAGGCGCAGTTCGCCCAGAGCCTGAGCCACCACCTTCGGCTTGTCGGCGATGATGAGGACGAGATCGCCCTTTTCAGCTTCGCAGGCTTTGCCGATTTCACGGATTTTGTCTTCGCCCAGGAATTTGGTAATCTGGCATTTCAGGCTGCCGTCTTCATTGAAACCGATCCAGGCAAGGCCTTTGGCGCCGTAGTGGCCTACGTAGTCGACGAGGCCGTCCAGTTCACGGCGCGGAATAGCTGCGTCGCCTTTGACGTTGATGGCTTTCACTACGCCGCCGTTGTCAAGAACGGAACGGAATACCTTAAAGCCCGTGTCACGGAGAAGGTCAGAAATATTATAGAAGTGCATGTCGAAACGGAGATCCGGTTTATCGGAGCCGTAGAGGTTCATGGCATCGTCCCATTTGATTCTCTTGAATGGGATTTCAATATCTCTGTTCAGAACCTTCTTGAAGACCCTCTGCATCATGTGTTCCATGAGGTCAAGAATGAAATCCTGGTCTTCAAAGGACAGTTCCATATCCAGCTGGGTGAATTCAGGCTGGCGGTCGGCACGGAGGTCTTCATCGCGGAAGCAGCGGGCTACCTGGAAGTATCTTTCCAGACCGGAAACCATGAGGAGCTGTTTGAAAAGCTGCGGGGACTGGGGAAGAGCGTAGAATTTGCCCGGGTTTACACGGCTCGGTACCAGGTAGTCTCTGGCGCCTTCCGGGGTGCTCTTGGTGAGCATGGGGGTTTCGATTTCAAGGAAATCGTGTTCATCCAGGAATGTTCTCATTTCATGGACAATCTTATGTCTCATGATGAGATGATTCTGCATTTCCGGACGTCTCAGGTCGATATAACGATATTTCAGGCGAACATTTTCATCTACGTCAATGCCGTCTTCCACATAGAATGGCGGAGTCTTTGCCTTGTTCAGGACGCGGAGTTCGGAAACCACCACTTCCACCTTGCCGGTCTTCATCTTCGGGTTTACGGTGTCAGCGCTTCTTTCACGGACCTTGCCTTTTACGGCCAGCACATATTCGCTTCTTACGCCTTCAGCCTTGTGGAAAGCTTCTTCACCGTACTGGGGGCTTAATACCAGCTGTACAATACCGCTTCTGTCGCGGAGGTCGATGAAAATCAGGCCGCCGTGGTCGCGGCGGGTATTCACCCACCCTGCCAGTGTCAGTTCCTTACCAACGTCGTTTTCCGTTACCTTACCGCATCCGCAGGATCTTCTCATCCCTGCCATTGTTTCCATATTAGAGCACCTCTTTAAAATAATGTATTTATAAAAGAATCAACTCTTATGAGTGATGTTCTTCCTTTGAAATATAACCGGCCACTTCTGCAAAGGGAATGTCCTTCTGGGTTCCGTCAGCCATGTTCTTCACAGCGGCTGCGCCCTTTTCCAGTTCATTGCTGCCGATGATGACGGTGAACTGGGAATCCAGTTTACCGGCCTGCTTCATCTGCCCCTTGAGGCTTCTTCCCTGCAGGTCCATGTCCGTCAAAACACCCAGGCCCCGGAGTTCTTCCTGGATTTTAAAACCTTCAGCCACAGCGTCTTCTCCAAGGGCTGCAATGTACACCCGCTTCTGCGCTTTCGGCGCAGGAATGAGGTTCTGCATTTCCAGAGCCAGGAGAAGTCTTTCCAAACCGATGGCAAAGCCAATGCCCGGTGTGGAGGGACCGCCGATTTCTTCTACCAGTCCGTCATACCGGCCGCCGCCGCATACGGCGCTCTGGGCGCCAAGGGGCGGATACTGGATTTCAAAGGCCGTATTGGTGTAGTAATCAAGGCCGCGCACCAGACGGGGATCTACGGTGTAGGAAATGCCAAGTGCATCCAAGTAATGCTTCACAGCTTCAAATTTCTTGTGGCAGTCATCACAGAGATAGTCCGTAATTTCCGGAGCGCCGATGGAAGCCTTTTTGCATCCCTCTTCCTTGCAGTCCAGGATACGGAGAGGATTCTTATAGAGCCTTTCCCTGCAGTCATCGCAGAGCTGGTCCTTCTTTCCTTCAAAGAATTCAATCAGCTTCTGCCGGTAAGCAGGACGGCAGTTCTTATCGCCGATGGAATTCAGGTGGAGATCCAGGTCCTTCAGTCCCAGTCTGTGGAAAATTTCACAGGCCATGGCAATGACCTCCGCATCAGCCAGAGGAGAAGAAGCGCCCAGCACTTCCAAACCAAACTGATGGAATTCCCGGTACCTTCCGGCCTGGGGACGGTCATAACGGAACATGGATCCGATGTAGAACATCTTATGTACCTGCTGGTCGCCGTACATTTTGTGTTCCAGATAAGCACGGACAGCGGAGGCCGTATTTTCCGGACGGAGCGTGACGGAGCGGTTCCCCCTGTCAGTAAATGTATACATTTCCTTCGTTACCACGTCGGTGGTATCGCCGATACCGCGCTGGAAAAGCTCGGTGGCTTCAATTATAGGAGTCCTGATTTCCTTGTATCCATACCGGGCGCATACATCCCGGATGACTCCTTCCATATAATCCCACTTGTACACTTCTTCAGGCAGAATATCATGGGTTCCTTTTAATGCCTGCATAATGACACCTCTTTATTTTTGCAGACTTTCCTGCAAAGGCATTCTTCCGGAAAGGTCTTTCCTCTTTCCGGTTACATTAACAAACTAAATTGTACCATCTTACAGGGGTTGTTGGCAAATTGAAATTAAACGGGCCTTTGGGCCCAAGGGTTCAAAGGGTTCATAAGGTTCAAAGGGGAAGGTATCGCCGCTTCGCGGCAGTTTTTGAAAAAGGGCCGCGCCTGACGGCGCAGGTTGGGCCCGCCTCACGGCGGCAGGTTGAGAAGAATGGTTGTGTTCGCTGGCGCTCAAGGGGAAGGTGGCGGCTTCGCCGCAGTTTTAAGCCTCCTTCCTCAGGAAGGAGCCTGACGTTACGGGATTGACTTCCTGTATCATATGGCATGATAAACATTCTGCTGATTGGCTCACTGCGTTCGCCACCCCCTATCCCGCTTCGCGGGACTCCCGCCCTATTCAGGGGGGAGAATAAACCGCTCTACGCTTACCCATGGTATGATGTGGCACAGTGCTGAGCACCCATAGTGCCCCCTCGAAGAGGGGGAAAGGTGGTGGCGCCAGCCACCAAAGGGGGCGCTTTTCTCGCCCGCAGGGCGATTTGCCTGTTCTCCCACGGGTGAAGCCCCATTTTAAAGTTTTTTATATTGGCGGCGGAGCCGCCCACCACAACCCTCATGGCCGCAGGCCATGTCAAACCTGAGAACCCTCGGGGGGCGAAAGCCCCGTTAAACCTAAGAACCCTTACGCCCGTAAGGGCGCTTCCTCACAGATTCTGGTTCTTCTTTGCACAGTCCTTGCAGTAGCCGTAGAATTTGAGCTGGTAGTCCACGATATCAAAACCGTTTTCTTTTTTGATTTTTTCCTTGACCTCATTAAGGAAGTCGTAGGAGAATTCCGTCACCTTGCCGCAGCCAAGGCAGATGAGATGATGGTGGGAGTGGGACAGGTTATGGTCGTTTAATTCATAGCGGCTCCTGCCGTCGCCGAAGTCCAGTTTTTTCAAGAGTTCCAGATGGGTGAAGAGTTCCAGGGAACGGTACACTGTGGCCAGACCGATATCGGGGTTTTCATCCCGCACCATTTCATACACGTCTTCGGCGCTCATATGGTTTTCCTTGCTGTCCAGGAAGGCCTGCAGGATGATCTGGCGCTGGGTGGTGAATTTGTATTTATGCTCCCTGATTTTCTTTTTCAGGGTGTTCATAATGGTTGATTTCTTCATGTTACGCATAATCCCTCCATTATCTTACTTTTTTATATCTGTCATAAAACCACATGTGCTTCAAAAGAATCTGCAGCACCGCCACCAGGGGGACTGCAATCATCATGCCCAGAACGCCGAAAATTTTGCCGCCGATGAGGACGCCGGCAATGATAGCCACGGGGTGCACGTTAATAATACTCCCCATGAGCTTTGGCATGACGAAGTGGCCGTCCACCTGCTGCACGATGACATAGAATACGATGACCTGCAGCATGACGGCCGTCCCCTGGAGAAGACCCAGGAGTACCGGCGGGATGGCGCCGATAATCGGCCCGATTAACGGAATCATTTCCACAATGCCCGCTAAAAGGCCGATGACCAGGGGATAAGGAATATGGAGGGACCACATGCCTATGAATACCACCACTGCCATAAGGGTGGAAAGAAGAAGCTGGCCCCGGATGTAGGCATTCAGGACGAAATGGATTTCCTTAAAGAGTTCTTCCAGATGGTTATGGAAACGGTCCGGGAAAATATGGATGAATGCGTTTACGAAATAGCCGCCCCTTTTCATCATGTAGAAGGTGATGAAGGGAACCACGATGAGTTCCACCACCGTGCTGGCAAAGCTGAAAATGGCAGACAGGCTGAAGGAAGCAATACGCAGGGTATATTCTCCGATGTCCTGCAGGATGCGGGCCAGAAGGGATTTCGCTTCCGGCGGCATGAGGGAAAGCTGGTACTGCTTTTCCAGCTCCGGAATGGCCTGCTGCACTGCGGCCAGCATGCCCGGTACGCTTTTGATGAATTCCTGGAATTCAGAAATGAAAGGTACAAAAATGTGGACGCCGATGAGGTAAATCACCGCAATGAAAAGGGCAAAGGAAAAAAGGATGGCAAAGTCGTAGGGAAACTTCTTCCATCCCATTTTCTGTGCCTGTCCATACACCGCATGGGCCACGGGGTTCAAAAGGGTGGTGATAATAAGAGACACAACGAAGGGAAAGAGCACCGACGGCGCCGCAATAATGATGGCCGTAAAACCTGCCGCAATGGCCACCCGCAGCCAGAATTCAACGCCCCATTTCATAGGATGCCTCCGGTGAGGAAGGGATTTGTCCTCTTTTCCTGTCCGATGGTGGTCTGTTCACCGTGTCCGGAAAGGACCACCGTGCTGTCCGGCAGGGCAAAAAGGTTCTTCCTGATACTGCCGGTGAGTTCTTTCATACTGCCGCCGGGGAAATCGGTGCGGCCGATGGAGCCCTGAAAAAGGGAGTCTCCCGTAAATACGATGCCTTCCTTCTTCAGATAGAAGGAAATCCCGCCGGGTGTATGGCCGGACGTGTCGATGACCTGGAATGTATAACCCGAGGTTTCGATTTCATCGCCGTCCTTCACCCACACATCGGCGTCGTCCACCAGGGTGGGCGTAGGAAACATGTAGGAAAGGTTCCTCTCCGGGTCCCGAAGGAAGGGTCTGTCCCTTTTATCCATGTACATCCTGGCCTCCGGAAAGGCTTTCCTAAGCTCGTTCATACCGGCCATATGGTCCACATGGGCGTGGGTAAGGAAAATGGAGGTAAGGTGGATTTTCTTTTCTTCAATGGCCTTGATATATTGCTCCGGTGAAAAAGAAGGATCCACCACCAGACCTTCCATGGTTTCCTCATTGTACAGGATATATGTATTTGTCATAAAAGGTCCAAGGACCATGTACATAATCTTCATCATATAACCCCGGTTTCAAAAATTCTTTTCACTGTCAAGAAGAATGGTGACGGGCCCGTCATTTTCCAAAGCCACCTTCATATAGGTGCGGAAAACGCCGGTGCCCACGGTGAGGCCTTCGCTTTCGCACTTTTCCACCACTTTGCGGTAGAGTGCATCCGCCCTGTCCGGCGCTTCGGCCTCGGTAAAGCTGGGCCGCCTGCCATGGCGGGCATCGCCGTAGAGGGTAAACTGGGAAACGATGGAAAGTTCCCCTTTGATATCCAGAAGGGACAGGTTCAATTTTCCCGCTTCGTCTTCAAAAATGCGAAGGTGCAGGATTTTATCGGCGATATAGTCTGCGTCCCTTTCGGTATCTCCCTTTTTCACGCCAAGAAGGACGGAAAGGCCCTTCCCGATGGAGGAAACTTCTTTCCCCTCCGAATCCACTCTGCACCAGTTACAGCGCTGTACAACTGCTCTCATACTTATTCTCCCTGAACGGAATGCATGCGTCTCACTGAATGGACGCCCTTGATTCTTCTGATTTTCGTCATAATATAATCCAGCTGCTGCAGGTCCTTGATCTGGATGCCCAGATGCATGACTGCCATGCCGTTGTTTTCTACTTTTACATTGGCCTTGGAAACGGAAAGTTTCATTTCCGTCAGCGCCGCCAGGATATCCGCCATGAGGCCGGTCCTGTCATAGCTGATAACCTCGATGGTCACCAGGAACATGCTGCTTGTCTGCTCTTCCCAGGATACGTCAATCATACGGTCCTTGTCAGGGAAATTGATGGCATTGGGACAGTCCGCCCGATGCACCGACACGCCGCGGCCGCGGGTGACAAATCCGACGATATCATCGCCGGGCACGGGGTTGCAGCACTTGGACAGGTGCACCACCAGTCCTTCTTCCCCCTTCACCAGCACGCCGCTGTTGGAGCGGGTCTTCACGTTCCGCATTTTCAGATTTTCCAAGGCTTTGGCGGTCTTCTGGGCCACGGGCTTCTCCTCATTCAGCTCCCGCTTGTAAAGCTCCGTGAGCTTCAGGATGACGCTCTTCACCGCCACGCCGCCAAATCCTACGGACGCCAGCATGTCTTCGGTGCTCATATTGTTGAAGGTCCTGGCCACCTGGGCAAGGCGGTCTTTAGCAATGAGCTTCTTCCACTCATAGCCCAGCCGGTCCGCTTCCTCGATCAGGGCCTCCTGACCTCTGGAAATATTTTCGCTGCGGTTCTCTTTCTTGAACCAGCTTCTGATTTTCGCCTTGGAGTCGGCGGCGCCCACCATATTAATCCAGTCGTAGCTGGGCTTTCCTGTTTTGGAAGTAATAATGGAAACGATATCACCGTTTTTCAGCTTCGTATCCAGAGGAACGATTTTATTATTTACCTTGGCTCCCACACAGCGATTGCCTACCTCCGTATGGATACGGTAGGCAAAGTCAATAGGAATGGAACCCTTCGGCAGGTTGATGACATCCCCCTTTGGTGTGAAGACAAAGACTTCATCGGAGAATACATCCAGCTTCAATGCGTTCATAAATTCCTTGGGATTGCTTGTATCCTGCCATTCCAGAATACGGCGGAGCCAGCTGATTTTCGCGTCGAAATCCTTGGAACCCGCCTGCTTTCCTTCCTTGTACCGCCAGTGGGCCGCCACGCCGTATTCGGAAATGTGGTGCATTTCCCAGGTGCGGATCTGGATTTCTACCGGCTGCCCCTTCGTACCGATGACGGTGGTATGGAGGGACTGGTACATATTGGGTTTCGGCACAGCAATGTAATCCTTGAAACGGTTGGGCAGCGGCTTCCACAGGGAGTGGGCAATGCCCAGCACCGCATAGCACTGGGGAATGGTATCCACAATGACACGCACCGCATAGAGGTCGTAAATCTGGGACAAATCTTTATTATCCCTTTTCATTTTTTTGTAAATGCTGTAGAAATGCTTAGGCCTGCCGGTGATAGTAGCTTTAATGCCTGCTTCTTCGATGTGGTCGTGGAGCACCCGCATGGTATCATTGACGATTTCCTCCCGGGCCTTCCTTTTCTGCTTCATCTGCCGCACCAGGTCATAGTATTCCTCCGGGTGCAGGTAATGGAAACAGAGATCCTCCAGTTCCCACTTAATGTTGTAAATCCCCAAACGGTGAGCCAGGGGCGCATAGATTTCAATGGTTTCCTTGGCAATGCGCTGCTGCTTTTCCCTGCGGAATACACCAAGGGTACGCATATTGTGGAGGCGGTCCGCCAGCTTGATGACAACCACCCGGATATCCTTGGCCATGGCCAGGAACATTTTACGGAAATTTTCCAGCTGCTGATCTTCCTTGTCCTTGTAGTGGAACTGGGAGAGTTTTGTCACCCCGTCCACCAGGAAAGCCACCTCTTCGCCAAACATCATCTTAATATCTTCCAGCGTATATTCCGTATCCTCCACCACATCGTGGAGGAGGGCGGCCATAATGCCCTGGGGATCCATTTCCAGCTCCGCCAGAATGTAGGCCACCGCCAGGGGATGGATAATATAGGGCTCACCGGTGGCCCGGACCTGGGCCGCATGGGCCTTGCTGGCCAGCTCATAGGCCTCCTGGATAGCCTCCAGACTCTTTTCATCCTTGATATAGGTCTTCACCTTATCCATGAGGCGCTTGTATTCTTCTTCCTTCTCGCCGCCCCAGTCCTTCTTCTGCTTCTGCCTTTCCACATACTCTTCCTGGTGGATCAGGAATTCAGCCAGCGTGGAAGCGGATGCATCGGTATGGATAGTTTCCTCATTCAGGTTCTGGTTAAATACGCCGGCCAGATTGGTGGTTTTCGGAAGGGCCGGTTCCTCTTCCTGTATATTTTCCTTTTTATCCGTGATTTCATTCATTTCGTCCACCTCCCCGGGTCATGTGTTTTCTATAAATAGAAGAAGTTAAAAGATCAAGTTTGCGGCTCACCATCCGCTTCTGGTAGAAATCCTCGCCGTTCCGACTGAACCGGGACAGGATTTCCAGCTCCTCGAACACCGCCAGAGCCATGCCCATCTTCACCGGTTCAAAGCCATATTTCTTTCTCATCAGGTAATGAACCTCCCTCACCGGCTTGGCCATGCTGCGGAGAATCACCATGAGCTTCCGGTATACATCGGCCAGGTAATCCCGGGTGAGGAGACAGACCTCTTCCTGCCGGATGTCCTTGCCGATGAGCTGCACATGCTCGCCGTACCATTCATGCACCTCCGGTTCGAAAACCAGGTCCACCACATCCCCTGCCTGGCAGGGACTCTCCTCCCCGACGCCCCAGAAAATGGCATCCACCAGGCCCTCTTTTCCGGAGAGCTGGCATTTGAAATGCCGTCCGTCAGCGCCCATGTGCCGGGCTGTTTCCACAAAGGCATGGTTCATAGCAAAGAGGGGCTTCGGATTGTCAGCGCCGCAGGGTTCCAGAAGGTCAAGGGAATGGATGAAATCGAGGCCCACATCTTCCATAGTGAGTTCCTCCTCCACATCCAGCACCGGAATGCAGTCCTCCTCTGTCAAAACCGACGCAGCGTACTCATTCATGCGCCGCCGGAACTCCGGTATCTTCTCCTCGGCAATGGAAAAACCCGCTGCCATTTTATGGCCGCCAAACTGAAGCAGAATGTCCGACTGGGCGGAAAGGGCTTCGTAAATATTAAAAGCAGGAATGCTCCGGCAGGACCCCTTCCCTACGCCATCCCTTACGGTAAGCACAAATACCGGCCGATGGCAGGACTCCAGAATACGGGACGCCACGATGCCAATAACACCGGGATGCCAGTCCTTTCCATCCACCACCAGGGCCATGTCCTTTTCTATGCCAAGCTCCGCCATGCGGCTCTTTGCCTGCTCGAAAATGTCCCGCTCAATCTGCTGTCTGGTGGTGTTGATTTCACAAAGCTTCTGCGCCAGCCTTTCCGCTTCTTCCGAAGACTCCGTGGTCATGAGCCGAACCCCCTCGGAGGCATGGGCAATGCGGCCTGCCGCATTAAGCCTCGGCGCCAGTCCGAAAGACACCTGGTCCGCCCGCTTGATAGAAGTGGTATCATCGTGGACAATGCCGGAAGCCTTGAGAAGCGCCGCCAGCCCCTTGATGGGCGTATGGATGAACCGCTTCATTCCCTCCTTCACAAGAATCCGGTTTTCTCCGGTAAGGGACACCACATCGGCAATGGTACCAAGAGCCGCCAGTTCCACCGTATCGTCATAATCCCTGCCAAACCGCTTCAGATACAGCCCCCGGCAGAGAGTATAAGCCACGCCGCATCCTGCCAGCTCCTTATAGGGATAGGGGCAGTCTTTTTGATGGGGATTTAAAACCGCCACGCAGGAAGGAAGCACCTCCGGTGGCGTATGATGGTCGGTGACGATAATATCCAGCCCCTTCGGCGCTTCGCTGATAAGGGCGGCGGAACTGATGCCGCAGTCCACCGTAATCAAAAGGCTGTATCCTTCATCCGCCAGATGCTGCACTGCCTCCCGGTTCAATCCGTACCCTTCCTTTTCCCTCTGGGGAATGTAGTACCCCTTATCAGCCCCAAGAGAAGAAAGGCAGCGCATCATAATGGAAGTAGAGGTGATTCCATCCACATCATAGTCCCCATAGACCACGATTTTTTCATGATTATCTATGGCCTGCAGAATGCGATCCACCGCCTCCTTCATGCCTTTCATAAGAAAAGGATCCGACAGATTCTCCAGATTATCATAAAGGAAATGGGACAGCTTCTCTTCACTGTCAATGCCCCGGTGCAGAAGAATCCGCGAGAGCTCCCTTGGAATGCCATGGGAAGCGAAAAAAGAAGGAATCTCCTCCCTTTCCCTATGGATTTTGATATGCCATTTATAGTTCTGCTTGTCTCTATTCATAAAAAATCCTCAATTCTCATACCTATTTTCCTGTCTATTTTATCACCTTTTATTCCTATTCTCAATGACTACCGCATATTATCATTCTCAATAAAAAGTCAGGATTGGAGACTGGGGGGGCTGGAGACTGGAGACTGGGATTGGGGATTGGCTCCCCGCCTCTTTACTCTTGCGGCCACAGCCCTTGGCACAAAGGACCGGAAGGCCCGATGGATGCCATAAGCCCCTCTGCCGCGCAGCGGCAGGCCCCTTCGGGAATACAGGAAAGCACCGCCCCTCCCTGTCTCCATAAAAAAAAGAAACCCACCAGCATAGCTGGTGGTTCTTCTTATGCGGCCCAAAGGGCCTATCCTAACCGCGGCGCGTAA
>NZ_UPZP01000076.1 GCF_900538805.1 uncultured Dialister sp. | reverse complement strand
AGCTATTTAAGGAGTCCCATGACGAAGCAGTGCATAAAAATTCTTATAAAAGCAGACTCTATGAATTAATCAGTGCTCCGCTAAGTCACCCATGCCTATAAGCAGCAGGAAAAGGGCTATAATGATTTTTGCTTTCATGATTTCCTCCTATCCTCCCATTTCAAAAATAGTATAGAAGCATTTCCTATCCATATCCAATGCTTTGTTTTTATAAAATTTCATGCTTCAGAAGCATGAAATAAGTACTTCCTGCATGTATCATAGCTTAAAAATCCAAAGATAAGAATTCTCACCTGGTGAGGGAGTAGGAACCGTGGGGTTTATGCTCTTTTCGGGCAATAAAAAAGAACCTTTTGGGTTCAAAGGGTTCAGAGGGTGTGGTGGCGCCTTCGGCGCAGTTTTATAGGCCGCCTTTCGGCGGGCAGTTTTGAGGTTTGTGTTATTTTCGATATTTACTGTTTCGGTGATTGGCCGCTGACATCGGTCAGCCGACCAAAAGGTAGGCCCTTTTATGGGCAGGCTAAGGGCCAACTTCGGCTGACTTGGAGGTCCTATGCAGGACCTCCACAGCCACCCTATCCGGCTGCGCCGGACTTCCCCCTAAAGGGGAAACGACTCACTACATTTTGCGCGTCGCTGGCGCTCCTTCAAAATGTGTTCGCTGTGCATCCACGGGAAAGCGTCTCACTTGCCACCCCTATTCAGGGGGGCAGAATAAAGTCTCTCTATGCTTTCCTGCAGAGACATACGACACAACTGTTCAACATTCCTAGTCCCACCGCGAAGTGGGGTGCCAAGCGGTGGGACTACAACCCGCAGGATTTTACAGCTCACTAATTCCCCATCATTTTCAGCCGGTCCCCTCTTTTATAGAGGTAGACGTAGTACAGTTCTCCGTAGAAGGGATTGGTGAATTTCCGGGCACTATCATCCACTTCGATGATATTTCCTTTTTTAGTTATCATGCGGAAGGATAGGAAGTCGATGTGTTCTGCATTGTCCTTTTCGTCCAGCTGGCGGTGTAATTCCTTTTGCATGGGACCTGCGTCGCCGGGGTGGATGACGGAAAGGAAATTGCCGCCGGTGTATTTCATGAAGTCTTCGTAGTCGTCACATTCCAGAAGGTCCACCATCACTTTGTTGGCGAAGAGGATTTCTTCTTTTTCCGTGGCTCTCAGCACCAGAATGCCGCCGGGGAGGTGGTCCGCCACGTCGGTGAGGTTGAAGCCGAACTGGCTTCTTTTGTCGGTGACGGAAATGGTGTCGTCAAACTGCCGCCAGCCTGCCTTGCCATTCAGCTTGGCTCCGTAGAGGGCATAGTCGGCGCGGATGCAGAGGCTGCCGTAGGAGTCTCCCTGCTCCGGATAGGCGGCGCAGCCAAGGGAGGCGTAGAATTTCACTTCCCTGTCTCCGGCCTTGAAGGTATGGGGATTTCTGGTGAAATCATCCATGGCCTTCGTCACCAGGCTGAAGTCTTCGTAGGGGTGGAAGAGGACGAATTCGTCACCGCCGTTTCGGGTGATAATGGATTTTTCCCCGAAGATTTCTTTCATGTCCCTCACCAGGGTTTTCAGGGCTTCATCGCCTACGCTGTGGCCGTATACATCGTTTACCAGTTTGAAATTGTCGATATCCAGGGCGATAACCATGGCCTTCTTTCCGGCATGGGCCTTCAGGTAGTCCGCCACTGCCCCGTCGCCGCCTTTACGGTTGTACACGCCGGTCAATGGATCCCTGCCGCCGCTTAACTTCAGGGCGCCATTTGCCTTCTTGAGGATGCCGTTTTTACGGAAGAGGAAGGAAATCATGGCAGAGAGGGAAATGCCCGACACAGTGGCGAAGAAGAGAAGCATCCAGTTCACATTGCTTCCCTGGGGCCGAAGGATGATGGTCCACATGTCCCCTGCAATGACCCGTTCCGCATGGGGATTTCCTTCTTCCGTACGGCCCAGCTCCTTCACCAGATGGGGCTCCTCTTCCCAGCTGTTTTTATGATAAAGGGTATAATCGAGCTTCTGTTTTCCCAGGTTGGAAATATTGGTACGGCTCATCACTTCCCTCTGGTCCACGGCAAAGACGATGTACCCCCAGAAGCTGCCCTCCTCCGGCACTCCATGCCGGAATACGGGGCGCACAAGCACCATCATCTTGTGGGAAAGCCCCACGTCCACGGAGTCAAGAAGCACCAGCCGGTTTTCCCGACGGGCCGTGTCCGCCGCTTTCTTCAGATGCCCTTTCATAAGGCTTTCAAAATCCACCTTTCGTGAATTTTCCGCTGTAATAATAAGGGGCTCCCCCTTTTCCGGCAGTATCTGGATACTGCGAATCATGGGATTCATGGCCATCACCATCTGTGCTTCCAGGGGATGGGTCATGTAGGCCGGCGCATCATGCTCCAGCTTGGATGCCATGAGCCTGGTCACCACATCCCACCAGTTCACCAGGTTGTCAATGCCTTCCAGACGATGGATGGCATAGGGCGTAAATACTTCCCCATCCATGCGGCGATGGTTGTCATAGAGGAAAAAGTCAAGGCAGAGCGTCAAAAAAAGACCGACTATCATGATGGGTAAGCTCAGTGATTGTATCATTTCCCTGATTCTGCTCATCATCATGATTCCGGCCTTTCAGTAAAAAACGATTCGTTTTATAACTACTACGTTTTCATTATACACTTTAAGGAATACGTAAACAAGCCTTGTCCATAGCAGAAAGGCGGCAGGAAAAAGGCGCAAACCTTGCTGCTGTCATTTGGAAAATGTGCGGGAAACAGGGGAAAGAAAAAGGAGCCATGAAAAATGATTCCCATTTTCCATGGCTCCTTTTCAGTCAGGGTATATAAATAAGAAATATCAATTATTTGCCTGCGTTTTTCAGGGCAATTCTCCAATCCCTGCCCTGCTGGTGTACGTCATTCACATCCGCTTTCTGTACAGCGTCCTTATTGGATTCCACATCTGCCTTTTCCTGGGCGGTGAGGTGGATGTCCTGGTTCTGGTCGGGCTGTCCTTTCTTTTCTGCGTTGTAAAGGGCAATGCGCCAGTCTCTTCCCGGATCCCCTGCGGCGGTGCCGTCAGCGGCCTGAACGCCCATGGAAATGCAGGAAAGCGCAATTCCTGCAGCTGCGAGAGCCATGGTTACTTTTTTCATTTCTATCTACCTACTTCTTTCATGAAGTCAATGAATTGGCTGTTTAGAGTATTAAATTACTTCAGGTAATTATTGCAAATAGAAATGTATATTTTTTATAAGCTTGATATAAGTAAATATTGTAAATATTTATTGAAAATAAAAAAAGAACCTTCTGCAAGGTTCTTCTCATCGTCTGGAGCGGATGAAGGGAGTCGAACCCTCCTGTCCAGCTTGGGAAGCTGGCGTTCTACCGATGAACTACACCCGCATTTAGGTACTTTTTAATCATATCATATTCCGGCGCCTTTTGCCAGTAGGAGTTAGCGTCCTTGGGCGCTAATGGTTCTTAAGATTGACGGCCCTGCCGGGCCAGAGGGTTCTCAGGTTTGACGGCCATATGGGCCGAGGGTTGTGGTGGCGGCTGACGCCGCAAATAAAAAGGAGGGCACGGCTTCGCCGCGGGCTGCTGAAAAGGGTTCAGAGGGAAAGAAAGACTGCAGAGTTTTAGGCTCTGCAGTCTTCTTCTATCAGTATTTGTCTCCGTAGAGTTCTTTATTTCTCTGGACGATGGCCATGATGCGGCTGGCCGTTTCTTCGATGGCCTTGTTGGATACGTCGATGACCATGCAGTGGAGCTGGCGCATGACTTCCTTGGCGTAGGAGAGTTCGTCTTCTATGCGGGCAATGTCGGTGTAGTTGGCAGTGCCGGAGAAGCCCAGGGCTTTCATTCGTTCGCTTCTGATGGTGTTGAGTTTGTAGGGATCGATGATGAGGCCGATGATGCGGTAAGGCGGGATGTGGAAGATTTCTTCCGGCAGCGGCACTTCCGGAACCAGGGGAAGGTTGGCTACTTTGTATTTTTTGTGGGCCATGTACATGGACAGCGGTGTCTTGGATGTACGGGACACGCCGATTAAGACCACGTCGGCCTTGGAGAAGCCGGCGGGATTCTTGCCGTCGTCGTATTTCACGGCAAATTCGATGGCTTCCACTTTACGGAAGTATTCTTCGTCCAGTTTGTGGATAATGCCCGGTTTCATTCTGGGCTTGGTGGTGGAAATGGATCCCACCATGTCCATCATGGGTCCCAGGATGTCCACGTACCGCACGTTCTTGGCGTCCGCCATTTTTTCAAAGGTCTGCCGGAGTTCCGGACTCACCAGGGTATGGCAGACCACGGCGCCGTGCTGGGCTGCTTCTTCTATGACTTTCTGAATCTGTTCCGCATGGCGGATGAAGGGCACCCGCACAATGTCGATGTCTTCATCAAACTGGCTGATGGTGGCTTTGGCCACGCTTTCCGCCGTGTCGCCCAGGGAATCGGAAACAACGTAGACTTCCGGTATTTTATTCAAGGGCTTTCCTCCTTATCTTCTGCCCCGTCCCAGTTCAAGGAAGAGGCGGGTAATATTGGTTTTGGAAATCCGGCCTTTGAGCTGGAATTTCCTTTCTCCGTCCACATCTCTAAAGGTGCCTACGGGGAGGCAGTCGATTTCATAATCGATGAGTTTCTGTGCAATGGAAACCATGTCTTCGTCGGGCTCTGCGTATATCATTTTGGAACGGGATGTCATGACCATGGAAATGGGCACTTTGGCCAGGTCTTCCCTGCCCATGGCAGATTTCAAAAGGTCTTTCCGGGATACAACGCCCAGTACGTCGTCTTCTTTCCCTACGAAGAGGGTGCCGATGTCCTCTGTGAAAAGGAGGACGGCGGCGTCATAGGCATTGGAGTCGGCATTTACAAGGACAGGGCGGGACATACAGGCTTCGGCGGTGCAGGAGCGGATTTCTGCGGCTGCAGGATCCTCTCCGCCGCCCAGGTAGTAGTATCCCAGCCGGCGCCTGGCGGCAATCACTTCTCCGGAGAGGAGGACTGCCAGGTCGCCGCGGAGGGCGCTTCTGGTCACATGAAGCCGTTCTGCTATCATTTCACCGGTGATGGGGCCGTTTTCCCGGACGATGCGGGTAATTTCTTTCTGGCGGCTGGTGAGCTGCATGTTGACTCCTTTCTTGCTTTTCGCTGTAGTATGAAACCGGGACTGCAGGGCAGCCCCGGTTTACAGAATCTTCAATGGTCAGGCTGCAAAATACCCCTGATTACCAGGTGTAGTCTTCTACATCCTTGAGTCCTCTTCCGGTAGCAGCGTCCAGCATGAGTCTCTGTTCAATGCGGGCTACGTTTCTCTTGGTAGCTTTCACCATATCCGGGTTGACGGATACGTAGTCGATGCCGCTCTTCACCAGAAATTCGGTGAAATCAGGATATACGGACGGTGCCTGCCCGCAGATGGAAACGGTCTTGCCGTCTTTGTGGGCGGTGGCGATGAGGTGGCGGACAGCTCTCTTGATGGCCAGGTTTCTTTCATCGAAGAGGGCGGAAACGGTGTCGTTGTTTCTGTCGCAGCCCAGGATGAGCATGGTGAGATCGTTGGAGCCGATGGAGTAGCCGTCGATGTACTGGTTGAACTGGTCAGCCAGGATGATGTTGGACGGGATTTCAGCCATGAGGAAGAGTTTGAAGTCCGGACCTCTTTCCAGTCCTTCTTCTTTCATGATGGCGGTGACTTTGGCTGCTTCTGCCACGGTGCGGCAGAAGGGGATCATGCAGTTCAGGTTCTTCAGGCCGTATTCTTCACGGACTTTCTTTACTGCCTTCAGTTCAAGACGGAAAGCGGCGGTGTACTTGGGATCGTAGTAGCGGGAAGCGCCTCTCCAGCCCAGGAGGTCAGCCGGTTCTACCGGTTCGTATTTGTCACCGCCCTTGAGGTTTCTGTATTCGCCGGACTTGAAGTCGGAGAAGCGGAGTACTACCGGCCGCGGAGCCAAAGCGCGGCATACTTTGGAGATGCCTTCTGCCAGCATGTCGATTACTTTTTCCGGTTTGCCCTGTTCGATGAGGTACAGCGGATGTTCATGGATGAAGGTGGTCCAGATGAATTCTTCACGCATGAGGCCGATGCCGTCGCAGGGGAGGCTTGCATATTTGTCAGCCAGGTCCGGGTCCCCCAGGTTCATCATGACGCCGGTGCCGGTGGGTGCAAAGTATTCAGCGGCCACAACGGTGGTGCCTGCTGCGCCTGCTGCCTGCTTCGGTTCGTCCTTCTTCACCAGGTCTTCCACAATGCCTTCGTAAACGACGCCGTTCTGGGCATCAATGGTGATGTCCTGGCCGGATTTCAGAACTTTGGTGGCTTCCACGCTGCGGCTCTTGGTGCCGACAACGCAGGGAATGCCCAGTTCGCGGGAAACGATGGATGCGTGGCAGGTCATGCCGCCGGCATCGGTAACAATGGCAACGGCTTTCTTCATGGCCGGTACCCAGTCCGGGGAGGTCATGGTGGTAACGAGGACTTCGCCTTCCTGGAATTCATCAATATCCTTCGGATCTGTAATTACATGGCATTTGCCTGCTGCCATTCCCGGGCTTGCGGGAAGACCTTTAACCAGTACCTTGTGATCAGTTGTCATTTTCACTTCTCCATTTCCAGCTTTCTTTTCTTTATTCTTCTTGGACCATACGGTTTCCGGGCGAGCCTGGAGAATCCAGATGCGGTCCTGATGGTCCACAGCCCATTCCATATCCATGTAGCAGCCGTAGTGTTTTTCAATGGCCTTGGCATAGCTTGCCAGTTTCACCACCTGGTCGTCGGTGAGAGCCTGGGATTTAGCCAGTTCTTCCGGAACCTTTCTTTCTTCCACATCGCCGCCGGGTTTGCGAACCAGTTCGATGGACTTTTCATTCACAATGCGGGATTTGATGGTGAGGTCTGCTTTATTGACGATGAAATTATCCGGTGTCACAGTGCCCTGTACCACGTATTCCCCAAGGCCCCAGGAGCCTTCGATCATGACGCAGGAATCGTCACCGTTGGCAATGTTCACGGTGAACATAACGCCGGCCACCTTGGAATCGGCCATCATCTGCACTGCTGCAGAGAGGGCCACATTTTCATGGTCGAAATGTTTCTTTGCGCGATAGTATACAGCACGGTCGGTGAAAGTGGATGCGTAGCATTCCTTTACCTTGCGAATCACCATGTCACGGCCGGTGACGTTGAGGTACGTATCCTGCTGGCCTGCAAAGGAAGCATCCGGCAAGTCTTCGGCGGTGGCGGAAGAACGGACTGCCACATAGGGATTTTCCTCATTCACTTTCTTAGCCAGTTCTTCGTAAGCGTCGCCGATGGCCTTGGCCAGGTCTTCCGGCATTTCAGCGGAAACGATGCTTTCGCGGATCTTGGTGCAGACTTCGTGGAGTTCCACGGAATCTTCCACATCCTTCAGATCCTGCAGCATTTCATGGATTTTCTTGTTCTGTCCGGTGGTTTCCATGAAATAGCGGTATGCATGAGCTGTGGTAGCGTAGCCATAGGGAACGGGTACGCCGGTGGAGGTGGTCAGTTCACCCAGGGAAGAAGACTTCCCGCCAACCAGTGCCACGTCCTTCCTGTGCAGTTCATCAAACCATAAAACATAAGCATTTTCTCTTGCGTCCATCATAGCCCTCCTTAAGGTATGAAGATAAGAAATATGAACTTGACTTTCTTGTACACTATTTCGCATCAGCAAATTTATAGTATACCTTTATACTACAAAAGTCAAGATACTTTATGACACAAAGACAGCCTGTTTAGAAAAATAATGATATCCTTATGGGGACCGCGAAGCGGTCCCGGGTTCAAAGGGTTCAGAGGGTTCAGAAGGTTGTGGTATCGCCCTACGGGCGATGAGTTTTATAGCCGCTCCGCGGCTGCCGCCAACAGGCGGCATTATAACTCCCCTCTGAACCAGCCCGGAAGGCGCAGCCGTTCCCGGGCCGAACCCATCGGTCAGTGCGCAGCACATGACCGATAGAACCCGGGTGCCGAAGGCACCTGAACCCTTTTGCTTTCGGGAATACAGCCAAGCGCCAGTAGTATCTCCCAAAATAAAAAAGCGCCCCCGGAAGGGCGCTTTCCATCACATAAGTCCGCGAATCAGGATGACCAGGATGAGGATGGGGAGGATGAACTGGAAGTACGGTTTCAGCCAGCGGGGCATTTGCATGCCGCTGCCTTTATTTACTTCTTCGATGTAGTTGTCAAAGCCCCAGCCGAAGCGGGTGACGCAGAAGAGGAGGTACACCAGGGCGCCGCCGGGGAGGAGGAGGTTGCTTACCAGGAAATCTTCGCTGTCCAGCACGTCCCTGGCACCGATGAAGTGCATGCCGGAAAGGACGTTATATCCCAGGACGCAGGGGATGGAGAAGAAGAATACGATGATGAGATTCACCATCACCGATTTCTTTCTTGTCCAGCCGAAGTTATCCATGGCGCAGGCGATGAGGTTTTCAAATACCGCCGTCACCGTGGAGAAGCTGGCGAAGGTCATGAATACGAAGAACAGGGTGCCCCAGAGCCTGCCGGCGGTCATGTCGGTGAAGATTTTCGGCAGGGTAATGAAAATGAGGGATGGGCCCTGGTCAGGATGGACGTCGTAGGCAAAGCAGGCGGGGAAAATGATGAGTCCTGAAAGAAGGGCCACGAAGGTGTCCAGGGCAGTAATGCGCACGGCTTCGCCGGTTAAGGTGAAATCGTCGGTCATGTAGCTGCCGAAGATTTCCAGGGCACCGATACCGAGGGATAGTGTAAAGAAGGCCTGGTTCATGGCTGCGGCCGCCACATTGCCAAGACCCGCTTCCACCGCCCTGTCCCAGTCCGGCAGGAGGTAGAATGCAAGACCCGGTTCACCGCCTTTCAGGAAAAGGCTGTGAAGAGCCAGCACCACGATAAGGATGAGGAGGCAGGACATCATGACCTTCGTAATCCGTTCCACCCCGTTATGAAGGCCCAGACCACACACCAGGAAACCAAGGAATACGGTGAGTGCCATGAAGATTCCCATTTCCCAGGGACTTCCCAGCATGGCGGTAAAGACCGTCGGTATGGCGTCCTGTGAAATCCCGCTGAAGGTGCCGGTCAGGAATTTCCAGAAATAGGCCAGCATCCAGCCGGATACGGTGGTGTAGTACATCATGAGGAGGTAGCAGCCCAGGATACAGAACCAGCCGTGCAGGTGCCAGAAACTGCCCGGCTTCTCCAGCGCTTTGTAAGCGCCCACGGCACTCTTCCTGCCGCCCCGGCCCACCGCCAGTTCCATGGTCATCACGGGAATGCCCATGAGAAGGAGGAAGCAGAGATAAAAGAGGACAAATACGGCGCCGCCGTATTCTCCTGTAATGTAGGGAAATTTCCACACATTCCCTATGCCGATGGCACAGCCTGCACTGACAAGCAGGAAGCCCAGTCGGGATTTAAAACTGTCGCGATTTTCCATAAATTTCTCCTTATAATTTGATATGTATAACAGGTATTATACAGCCCCTCGTGCCGTGGCGCCAGTTGGGACACACTCATGGGGCCACTGCGTGGCCCGGGTTCAAAGGGTTCAGAGGGTTCTGCCTGCCTTTGGCAGGCGGGTTCAAAGGGTGTGGTGGCGGCTCGCGTCGCAAATATAAAAAAGGCGCCGCTTCGCGGCAGCGCTGCCGCAGGCAGCATTCATAACTACCCTCTGAACCAGCCCGCTCTGTGGGCGGAACCCATCGGTCAGTGCGTCAGCACATGACCGATAGAACCCGGGCGCCGAAGGCGCCTGAACCCTCTTGCTTTCGGGGATACAGTATGTCTGATGTCTTCCCGCCGACCGGTATTTACTCCCCCATGAGTCACTCACTCCATGTACCGAGATCCTTCGCTTACGCTCAGGATGACGTGTGTTCGGCGGGAAGCGGTCGGCGCAGCGATACTTTATAACTCCCTCTGAACCAGCCCGCTCTGTGGGCGGAACCCATCGGTCAGTGCGCAGCACATGACCGATAGAACCCGGGCGCCGAAGGCGCCTGAACCCTCTTGCATTTGGGAACACCGTAAGAACGACCTTATATCTCTACTCCCTTAAAATACTTCTCCACAAAAGGCACCCGAGAGAGTTTGATGGTCCTTCCGGAGAGGTAGGAGAGGGGACCTGCTTCTTCTCCGAAGGCGAAGGTGGTTTTATAGGAACAGAGGAGCTGGCGTCTTTCTTTTTTTGTGCGGTTCCATTCCTTGGAGCCGTACTTGTCATCTCCCAGGAGGGGATGGCCGGCGTGGGCCATCTGGCAGCGTATCTGGTGGGTGCGTCCGGTGAGGAGGCGGCATTCCACCAGGGACAGGCCCTGGCGGAAGGATTTCACTTCGTATTCGGTCACCGCCGTTTTGGAGCCCTTCACCGGATGGTCTGTCACGTAGACCCGGTTCTTTTTCGCATCCTTGAAGAGCTGGTTCTCCAGCCTGCCCTTTTCCGGCGTCATCCTGCCGGCTGCCACGCAGAGGTAGGATTTCCGGATTTTCCTTTCCATTATCATGCGGTCAAGAATTTCCCCGTCCTTTGGATTTTTCGCCAGGATCAGGATGCCGCTGGTATTGAAATCGATGCGGTGCACCGGATAGGCAGGGGGTTCCCCTTTTGCTCTAAGGAAATGATTCACTCTGTCCAGCAGGGTGTCCTTTGCCACCCCTGTCACGTCCAGAGAGAGGAGTCCGGCGGGTTTATTCACCGCCAGAATGTGGTCATCCTCGTAGAGAATATCCACGGGTGCTGTCTTTTTTTCTTCCAGCACAAAGGAGCGGACCCGGTCCCCTTCCACCAGCCGGTAGGAAGGTTCTTCCTTCTTTCCGTTCACTTTGATTTTCTTCGTGCGTAGGGATTTCATAAAAAAAGACCGGCCCCAGCCTTTCCTTTCCAGGAGGAAAGCGTCCAGCCTTTTCCCTGCCTCACCGGCCCTGATGGTCCATTCTTCCATGCTTTCCTCCTGTCACCGGTCCTGGCGGGAAGGGGCATTTCTTCCTTCCCTTTGCCGAATGCCCCGCTGCGTCAGCTCCCGGATGGTCCGGTAAACCACTTTGTCATGCTCTCCTGCAATGTCAAAGGCGCCGCACATGGCCTGGGACAGGGATGTCATAAGCGGCCGGTACTGCTCCTTATCTATGATGATTTCTATTCTTCCCTTATCGTGTTCAATGACCTGGATTAAAGCATCCGGTTTTTCTTCCATACCTTCTCCTCCGGAAATCGAATTATTTTCTGTCTTCCCTGTAAGACCCGGCCAGCACAGCAAGAAAAGCGTCCACGTCCTGCACATGGTCTTCAGGAATCCCGTGCAGGGAGCATAGGGCTGCCGTAAGCAAAGCCTTCGTTTCCTTTCTCGTTCCATCGGAATGAAGGGTGAGCCCCGCTTCATCCAAGGTAATGGCTATGGAAATACGGTTCCTCCAATTTTCCATGGTCTTCCTCCCTGCAGAAAATGTATTATATCACACCATTTATGCTACACGAAAGAGGCGGTAAAGGCAATACTTCAGGGGGCCGCTTTGCGGCCCGGGTTCAGAGGGTTCAAAGGGTTCAGAGGGTTCAAAGGGGAAGGTTGACGGGGCCTTTGGCCCCGAGGGTTCTTAAGGAAGCGCTGATTAATTCATTGTTCGCTTTTATTCTTGAATTTTTATGCAATGCAAGGAATGGGGCGACGCGAATAGCGAGCTATTTAAGGAGCCTCATGACGAAGCAGTGCATAAAAATTCTTATAAAAGCAAACTCTAT
>NZ_UPZP01000075.1 GCF_900538805.1 uncultured Dialister sp. | reverse complement strand
TCCGGCCCAGGGTAGTTATATAGCACCGCTGCGCTGGCGAGGTACGGCGCCTTTCGGCGCCAGTATAAATGCCGCCTAACGGCGACGAAAGGCGCAGTGCCGCGAAGCGGCATATAAATTAGCGCCCCTCAGGGCGCCTTCCTCGCTAACGCAGTGGTACTTTATAACTTCCTAGGCCGAAGGCCTTGAACCCATCCGGGAGGCGCCAGCCGGTCCCGGATAGAACCCTTGGCGCTGAGGGCCGCAGGCCCAATAGCGCCATCAACCCTCGCCCGCGCCAGCGGGCGTCAACCTTCGGGAATACAGGTAAGCGCCGCAGTGCCATTTGGCGTTGCCTGCATTACTCTATTTTGTCAAGGAATTCTCATTGACAGGCACCACCGACTTGTATATAATTATTCTGTTATGGTGTGCGAAAAATGGCACTGCCAGCATGTAAGGAGGTGTTACTCATGGCAAAAATGACATTCCAGCCGAACAACCACTGGAGAAAACAGACTCACGGTTTCCGTGCTCGTATGAAGACAAAAGCAGGCCGTATTGTTCTGAAAAGAAGAAGAGCAAAGGGCAGAAAGGTATTAAGTGCCTAATCTAGATGAGAAGGGAAAGGCGGATTTCAGTCTTCCCCGCTCTTCCCGTATACGACAGAATAGGGATTACCGAAGAATTTATCGCCAGGGTAAGCGTTTCAGCAACCGGGCGGGGCTTCTTTATCTGGTGAAATCCAGGAGAAGCGACGTCCGCATCGGCTTTGTGGCTACGAAGAAAATCGGCCATGCCTTTGCCCGGAACCGGGCCAAACGGCTGATGAAGGAGGTTTACCGCCTCCACAGGCATGAGCTTGCTTCCCACTACGAAGCCATCCTGCTGGCCAGTCCCTTCCTTACCGGCGCAAGCTATAAGGAAGCGGAAAAAGCGATACTGGCATTATGGCGAAAAGCCGGGATTCTGGAGCAATAATATGAAAACTGTACTGATGGCGCTCATCCGCTTTTACAGGATTTTCATTTCTCCATTAAAGCCTCCCTGCTGCCGGTTTACACCTACCTGCAGTGAATATGCGCTGCAGGCGATAGAAAAATACGGTGCCCTGAAAGGCAGCTGGCTCGCAGTCAAACGGATTATCCGCTGCAATCCATTTTGCAAAGGCGGTTATGATCCCTTGCCGTGATGTGGCTGCTTTTTTTGTACCACAATCATCAAGACATAAGAAATGGAAGTTTCCCGAAGGAAATACAGGGGACACTGATTTCATCGGCTTGTCCTAATTTCAGGCATCCTTTTCCATGCCCATAACAATCGGAGCGGTCCGCCGCCCCACCCCGTACTCAGCAGGTTTTGAAATGCAGAAACCTGCCATTCCACGGTTGAAATGAAGACCGTACAAGGAGTCATAATGAGTGATTTTCAGATTCCGCTTCTGAGCAATCTGGTAGGTTTCCTTGCCGATATCATGCGTATCTGCCTGGAATACGCCTACAAACTGACCGATGACCTGGGCTTCCCAAGCTACGGGATTGCCATCATCGTTTTAACCATTATCATCAAGACAGCCCTTCTTCCGCTGGCCGTGAAGCAGATTAAATCCATGAAGGCCATGCAGGAAATCCAGCCGCTCATGCAGCAGGTGCAGAAGAAATACAAGAACGACCCGAAGAAACTTCGGGAAGAAATGGGAAAGCTCTATAAGGAGCACGGCGCCAACCCCATGTCCGGCTGCCTTCCCCTTCTGATCCAGATGCCGTTCCTGGTTTCCATTTACTATGCTCTCCAGGGATTCCCCTACGACCCGGCCCACGAAAGCTTCCTCTGGCTGGAAAGCCTGGCTGTACCGGACAGCACCTACATCCTGCCCATCCTTTCCGCCGCATCCACCTTCGTCATTTCCTGGCAGACCACGCCGAAAGACGCACCGGGGAACCAGAAGACCATGCTTCTTGTCATGCCCCTTATGATTGGCTGGATGTCCCTGAACTTCCCAAGCGGCCTTGTCATTTACTGGATCGTGGTGAACCTGTACCAGCTGGTGCAGCAGACCATCATGTTCCGTGAAGAAATGGTGGACCGTTTCAAAGGCAGCACCCCCAAGAAAGGGGTCGTCACCGTTCACGGCGACGTGCAGCAGGAAAACCTGAAGGAAGCGAAGAAGAAAAAGGTGATTCGCAAGAGAGTCATCAAGAAGGTTGTCAAGAAAAAAGACAATGGCGCCGAAGCGCACAAAGAAGAAAACAAAGAAGCCTCTGCAGAAAAGGATGCTCCCTCCGATGAACCGGCAAAGGAAGAAAAGAAATCCAGCGCTGCAGATACTCCTGCAAAGGAAGAAACTGTGAAAACAGGGCCTTCCGATACAAAAGAGTCTAACGATTCCGGGGAGGCTGAAGATAAGAAATGAAAACAGTGAGAATCACCGCAAAAACCATTGAAGCCGCCGTGGCCGAAGGCTTAAAGCAGCTTGGTATCAGCCGGGAGGAAGCTGTAGTTCATGTCGTGGAACAGCCCTCCAGCGGACTTTTCGGCCTCATCCATAAAAAGATGGCAGTAGTGGATATTTCCGCCCCTGACGAAGAAGCAGCGGTAGAAGAACCAAAGGAAGAACCGGCCCCGGTAGAAGCACCGAAGGCAGAAACACCGGCCGAAGAACCTTCTGTCAAGGAAACTCCCGCTCCGGTGACGGAGGAACCCAAAGAGGCTCCTGCTCCTGAAAAGGCAGAGGAAACGGAGAAAAAGGGGAGGGAAGAATTCGTCTTCAAACAGGAAGAACAGGAAAAGACTGCTGAAGAAGCGAAGAAATTCCTTTCCTCCGTCTTCAAGGGCATGCACCTGGATGTGACCATGGAATGTCTCATGAACGAAGAACGGATCCTCCTCAATCTCCACGGCGAAGGTCTGGGCATCCTCATCGGCAAACACGGCCAGACCCTGGACGCCCTCCAGTACCTCACCAACCTGGCCGCAGGCAAAGCCTTCCACCATCACTACTTCGTCCTTCTGGACGTGGAAACCTACAGGGAACGCCGCAAGGACACCCTGGAAGCCCTGGCCAGAAGACTGGCAGGCAAGGTGAAACGCACCGGTGAGCCGGTGAAACTGGAACCCATGGCCGCCGGCGAACGCCGCATCATCCATCTGGCACTGCAGGATGATGGTGCTGTCACCACGGAAAGTGAAGGCGAAGCACCGCATCGTTATGTAGTCATCAAGAGAAAAGACTGACTCTTGTGGCAACAAAAAACTCCCCTTTTTGGGGAGTTTTTTGTTGCGGCACTTACGGCGGGGGGATGTACTCCCGAAGGTTGACGCGGCTTCGCCGCGAGGGTTGATGGGGCCGCCGGGCTGACGCCCTGGGCCCCAAGGGTTCTGTCCGGAATCGGCTTCGCCTCCCGGACTGTTTGAGGGCCTCCGGCCCAGGGTAGTTATATAGCACCGCTGCGCTGGCGAGGTACGGCGCCTTTCGGCGCCAGTATAAATGCCGCCTGTCGGCGGCGAAAACCGCCATGCCGCGAAGCGGCATTATAAAACTCATCGCCCGAAGGGGAAGGTCGATACTACAACCCTTTTCCACAACCATTCTACACAACCTGCGGCGCAGCCGCGTCCCTTTGAACCCTTGAACCCTTTGAACCCTTTGAACCCTCGCGCCGGCAGGCGCGTCCATATGATATAATTATAAAGATACATAAAGCAAAGGAGAGGAGGAAAACATGGGACCTTCTGATGTGTTGAAGCGGTACTTCGGCTATGATGCTTTCCGGCCCCGACAGCGGGAAGTGATTGACGCCATTGTTCGAGGAGAGGATGTGATGGCTATCATGCCCACGGGAGCAGGGAAGTCCATCTGCTTCCAGATTCCCGCCCTGCTTTTCCCCCACGGCACGGTCATTATATCGCCCCTCATTTCCCTCATGAAGGACCAGGTGGAAACTTTGACGGAGCAGGGGATTCCGGCTTCCTTTGTGAACAGCACCATTCCCTACGAGGAATCCATCGAACGGCTCCGGAATCTGTACCGGGGGACCATCAAGCTGCTCTACATGGCGCCGGAAAAGCTGGAGCCCTCCTATTTCACCCAGTGCCTCTCCCAGGTGCCCCTTTCCATGATTGTCATTGATGAGGCCCACTGCGTGTCCCAGTGGGGCCATGATTTCCGTCCTTCCTACAGGAAAATCAAGGATTTCATCGATTCCCTTCCCCGCCGTCCGGTGGTGACCGCCTTTACCGCCACCGCCACGCCGCTGGTGGAGGCGGATATGAAGCAGAGCCTGGGGCTGGAGAATGCCCGGGTGTTCCGCACGGGACTGGACCGGCCGAACCTGTCTTTCCGGGTCATCCAGGGGGCGTCGAAGGATGATTTCATCCTCCGCTATGTGAAGAGCCATAAGAAGGAAAGCGGCATCATTTACTGCGCCACCAGGAAAGCGGTGGATACGGTGTATGAACTGCTCCGCCGGCGGGGCGTGAACGCAGGCCGCTACCATGCAGGCATGGAGGATGAGGCCCGGCGAAAGGCACAGGAGGATTTTTCCTTTGATAATGTGACGGTCATGGTGGCCACCAATGCCTTCGGTATGGGCATTGATAAGAGCAATGTGCGCTACGTCATTCATTACCAGATGCCGAAAAGTCTGGAGTCCTACTACCAGGAGGCCGGCAGGGCCGGCAGGGACGGAGCGAAATCGGAATGCATCCTTCTTTACAGCAGCAGGGACGCCGGTATCCAGCGCTACCTCATTGAGCAGGGAAATCAGGATGAGGAGCAGCGGAAGATGGACTACCACCGGCTGAACGCCATGGTGGATTACTGCCAGACCACATCCTGCCTTCGGAATTTCATCCTTGCCTACTTCGGTGAAAAGGTGACGGAGCCCTGCGGCCACTGCGGCAACTGCGAAAGCGGGAAGGGAAAGGTGGATATCACCGACACGGCGGTGCTTGTGTTCAAAACCGTGGAGTCCCTCCACGAACGGTTCGGCGCCGCAGTCATTGCAGACGTGCTTCACGGCAGCCATTCCCGCATGATTACGGAAAGGAAACTGGAGAATACTCCTACCTTCGGGAAGCTGTCCTTTGAAAGGACCACCCACATCAAGAGCGCCCTCAATAATTTCATTGCCGACGGCTATCTCCGCCGGGAAGGGGAACCCTATGCGGTGCTGAAGCTCACGGATAAGGCCCGGGCAGTGCTTGCCGGTAAAGCCGTGGTCTATGGCCTTGCCTTCGGCGCGGAAAGCGTCATGGCAGACGCGGCGGTGGAAAGGAAAATCGACCGGAATCCCGTCCGCCGGGGAGGCCTCTTCGAAAAACTCCGGACCCTCCGCACCTACATTGCCAGGGAGGAGCAGGTACCGCCGTTCGTGGTATTCTCCGACGCCACCCTGGAGGATATGGCGGCGGTGAAACCGAAGAACCTTGCAGAAATGGGTAAGGTTCACGGCGTGGGCGCCTTCAAACTGGAAAAATACGGCCGCCGTTTCCTGGAGGTGCTGCTGGAAAAGGACACGGAAGAAGAAAAGGAAGAGGAAATGGAAAACGATGAGGACAGCACCCTTCTGGAGGATTTGAAAAATCTGAGACGCCGCATGGCGGGAGAGGTGCATAAGGCGCCCAAGTCCATTTTCTCCGATGAAATCTTATCGTCCATGGTGCTCCAGCGGCCCACCACCCTGGAAGAACTGAAGCGCATCCGCGGCATCGGCTCCAAAAAGGCAGCGGCCTACGGCATGCCCTTCCTCAGACTTCTGGGAAACAGTACGCCCCCGCCGGCGCCGCCGTCGGGAGACATTATACAGGGAGCCTACTTCCTGTTCCTGAAAAAGGTGAGGGACCGGCTGGCAGGGGATGGAAACAGGGAATCCTTCTTCCCCGAAGAAAACCTCCGCCGCCTCTCCCGGGGCGATGACTCCGTCCTTTCCGGCCTTCCGGAAAAGGAGGCGGCGGAATTCAGGAAAGCCGTGGAAAACTACAAGAAAATTAAGGGGAGATAATGCGGCGGGCAGCGGTATTCCCGAAGGTTGACAGCCCCTTCGGGGCTGAGGGTTGATGGTGCTATTGGGCCTGCGGCCCTCAGCCCCAAAGGTTCTGTCCGGGACCGGCTGGCGCCTCCCGGACGGGTTCAAGGCTTTCGCCTCGGGAGTTATATAGTACCACTGCGTTGGCGAGGTGGGTGCCTGCCGGCACCATTTGATAAAGCCGCCGACAACGGTCAGCCGATTAAAAGGAAGGCCCTTTAATGGGCAGGCTAAGGGCCAACTTCGGCTGACTTGGAGGTCCTATGCAGGACCTCCACAGCATATACTCATCGCCGCGGAGCGGCGATACTTCCACCCTCTGAACCCTCTGAACCCTCTGAACCTTCTGAACCCTTTGAACCCGCACTTTATAACGCACTGCATTTTCTCTCAAATGAAACCAACAAAGGAGGACCTATGAGCCTAGCAGATAAAGAATACTTGGGCATTGTGAAGAACATCCTGGAAAAGGGAAAACTGGGGCAGAACCGCACCGGCATGCCGGCCTACAAGCTGCCCCACCAGATCATGCAGTTTGACCTGGAGAAGGAATTTCCCATTCTCACCACGAAATTTGTTGCCTTTAAGACGGCGGTGAAGGAAATCCTCTGGATTTGGCAGAAGCAGTCCAACGATGTCCGTCTTCTACAGAAATGGAACTGCCACATCTGGGACGAATGGATGCGGGAGGACGGCACCATCGGAAAGGCGTACGGCTACCAGCTGGCCAAGTACCACCAGGTGGATACGCTTTTGAAAACGCTGAAGGCGGATCCCCAGAGCCGCCGCATGGTGGTGGACCTCTGGAACGCCGGCGACCTACCGGACATGGCCCTCTACCCCTGCGCTTTTCTCACCATGTGGGACGTATCCGACGACGGCAGGCTGAACTGTATGCTGGTGCAGCGGAGCGGTGACATGGGACTGGGCGTGCCCTTCAACATGGCCCAGTATGCCGCCCTTATCTGCATGATTGCCCAGGTGAGCGGCCTGAAGCCCGGGCTTTTCACCCACGTCATCAATAACGCCCATATTTATGAGAACCATGTGTCTGCCCTGGAAATGCAGCTGAAGCGCCTGCCGGAGGCCTATGAAGCGCCGAAACTGGTGCTGAACCCCGATATCCACGATTTCTATGATTTCCAGCCCGAGGACATTGTGCTGGAAAACTATAAGCATCACGATAAAATCGCCATGGAGGTGTCGGTATGAGTCTTTCCATCATCGCAGCCCGGGCGGCAAACGGGGTGATTGGGAAGGATAACCGCCTTATCTGGTACCTTTCCGATGATTTGAAACGGTTCAAAGCCCTCACCATGGGCCATCCCATCATTATGGGACGGAAGACCTTTGAAAGCCTGCCCAAAGTGCTGCCGGGACGGGTGCACTATGTGCTTACAGGAAATCGGGATTATAAGGCGCCGGAGGGCGTGCTCCTTTTCCATACCGTGAAAGACCTGCTCTCTGCCCTGCCGGAGGGGGAAAGCTTCGTCATCGGCGGCGAGCACATGTACAGAGAAATGATGCCCCATGCCGACACCCTTTATATTACGGAAATCCGGAAACCCTATGAAGGCGATGCCTTCTTCCCCGAATTTGACGGGAAGGACTGGCAGCTGATTGAAAAGGAAGCAGGAGAAGGGGACATTCCCCACGATTTCTGCACCTATAAAAGAATGAAGAAATAAGAAGGGGATACCATGAGAATCGCAGTACGTTATTACAGCCGCGGCGGCGCCACGGAAAAGGTGGCAAAGGCCATTGCCCGGGAAGCGGGAGAAAGGGCGCTGGCCACGGACAAGCCCCTGGAAAAGAAGGCGGACATCCTTTTCATCGGCAGCGGCGTTTACAAAGGCCACATTGACGGCCACGTGAAAGCATTTATCGAAGGCCTTACGCCGGATAAGGTGGGAAAGGCAGTCTTCTTCAGCACCGCCATGCTGGGCGGCGGACACAGTGATGAAGAAGTGAGGAAGCTCCTTGCAGAAAAGGGGATTTCCATGGACACCAGAACCTTCCACTGCCACGGAAAGTTCCTCTTCTTCCACAGAAGCCATCCGGACAGCAGGGACCTGCTGGATGCGCAGATTTTTGCCCGGAAGATTATAAAGAAATAGGAAATTTCCAGTAGAATTTCATAAAAGGCAGCACCGGAAATGGTACTGCCTTTTTTATTTACCATCAGAAATCCGATAGGAAAAGCAGGCCTTTTCTGAAAAAGTTATATTTTCTAAATCCCATGAAATGCCGATTTCATGGGATATTTTTTGATGCTTCCAACTTACAGAGTTCCTAAAAAATAATTTTAGACATCGAATTTATTAGATTAGAGTAATCATATTTAAAATTTAACAAATATCATCGTTAATAAAAACCTAATCGACGAATATATGCTTAAATATTTTAAGACGGTTTACCATATAAAAAATATTTGGATATATTGACTAAGCGGATATGGCAGGCTTATGATAGGACCGTGATAACGATAGCAATTATCAATTGTGCCATAGGAGAGGAGGGAAAACCCATGATGCCCCTTGTATTTGCCAGGGAAGGAGACACCGTTACCATCCGCCGAATCGCCGGGAGGGACGATGTGCGCCAGCATCTGGCGGAGCTTGGATTTGTGGTGGACTCACCTGTTCTCATCGTAAGCCATATGGCAGGGAACCTGATTGTGCAGGTGAAGGGAAGCCGGGTGGCACTGGACCGGTCCATGGCCCAGAAGATATTTTATTGAGAAGGAAGGAAAAATGGTATGAAAACATTGAAGGAAGTGCCTGTAGGCAGCCGTGCCACGGTGAAGCGGATTCACGGAGAAGGACCTCTCCGCCGCCGCATCATGGATATGGGTATCACCAAGGGCACTGAAATATTTGTCCGCAAGGTGGCGCCTCTGGGTGACCCGGTGGAATTAACGGTCCGGGGCTATGAGCTTTCCATTCGCAAGAACGAAGCGGAAGCTATTGAAGTAGAACAGTAAAAATTTTTGAAAGGAGCAGCAGGAATGTCAATCAGAATTGCCCTGGCAGGCAACCCGAACTGCGGAAAAACGACTTTATTTAACGAACTCACCGGCAGCTCCCAGTATGTGGGCAACTGGCCCGGCGTGACAGTGGAGAAAAAGGACGGTCTTCTGAAGAAGCACAAGGATGTGATTATCCAGGACCTCCCCGGTATTTATTCCCTTTCTCCCTATACCATGGAAGAAAAGGTGGCCCGGAATTACCTGGTAAATGAACAGCCCGACGCCATTTTAAACATCATCGACGGTACGAACCTGGAAAGAAACCTTTACCTTTCCACCCAGCTCATTGAAATCGGCCTGCCCGTGGTGATGGCAGTGAACATGATGGACCTGGTGAAGAAGAACGGCGACACCATCGATGTAAAGAAGATGGGTGAAGAACTGGGCTGCGAAGTGGTGGAAATCTCCGCCCTCCAGGGAAAGGGCTGCATGGAAGCAGCGGAAAAGGCTGTGGAAGCGGCCAAAGCAAGACAGCAGGTGCGTCTGCCCTCCGTATTCACCGGCAGCGTGGAGCATGCCATCGCCCATATCGAAGAAACCATTGCGCCTAAGGTGGAGGACCGTTTACTTCGCTGGTACGCCATCAAGGTATTCGAACGGGACGAGGATGCCACCGCCGCCCTCCAGCTGGACCCGAAGACAGTGAGCCATCTGGAAGGCCATATCAAGGACTGCGAAGATGAACTACGCGACGATTCCGAATCCATTATCATCAACCAGCGCTATGCTTACATTGCAAAGATTATCAGCTCCGTACTGAAGAGGAAGACCGCGGCCCACACCATGACCGTTTCCGACAAAATCGACCGGGTGGTGACCAACCGTATCCTGGCGCTGCCTATTTTCTTCCTCATCATGACGGCGGTATACTTTATTTCCTGCTCCCTCATCGGCGGACCGGTGACGGACTGGGTGAATGATGATTTCTTCGGCGGCATGGTCACCGACGCCGCATCGGACCTGCTGGAAGCCATCGAAGCGCCGGACTGGCTGGAAAGCCTTCTGGTGGACGGCATTATCGGCGGCGTTGGCACGGTGCTTGGCTTCGTGCCCCAGATTCTGGCCATTTTCTTCTTTCTCTCCCTTCTTGAGGATTCGGGATACATGGCCCGCGCAGCCTTCATTATGGACCGTATTTTCAGGAAATTCGGCCTCTCCGGCAAATCCTTCATCCCCATCCTGGTGGGCAGCGGCTGCGGCGTGCCGGCAGTCATGGCTACCAGAACCATTGAGGACCAGCGGGACCGCCGCATGACCATCATGCTCTGCACCTTCATCCCCTGCTCCGCTAAGGCCGTCATTATTGCCATGATTACATCCACCTTCTTCCCGGACTCCGTGCTCATGGCACCGTCCATGTATTTCCTGGGCATTGCGGTCATCGTACTGGCAGGCATTGCATTGAAGAAGACCTCCATTTTCGCCGGCGACCCGGCTCCCTTCGTCATGGAACTGCCGGCTTACCACATTCCTTCCATGAAGGGTGTGCTCATCCACATGTGGGAAAGAGCCCGGGGATTCATCATTAAAGCGGGCACCATCATTTTCGCAGTCTGCGTTATCATCTGGTTCTTCTCTTCCTTCAACATCACCATGGACATGGTGGATGACATCGAAGAATCCATGCTGGCAGGCTTCGGCCGCATGATTTCCTGGATCTTCGCACCCCTGGGCCTGGGTGACTGGAAAGGCGCTGTGGCTGTCATTTCTGCGGAAATGGCAAAGGAAGACGCCATCGGCACTCTGGCGGTGCTGAACGGCGTAGCCAAGGATGCGGAAGATGAAGCTGTCATGGCCGGTATTGCCGGCATGTTCACACCCATTGCCGCCTTCTCCTACATGATTCTGAACCTCTTCGATCCGCCCTGCATCGTGGCCATGGCCACCATTGCCAGAGAAATGGGAGATAAAAAATGGGCAGCCCTGGCCATCGGCTTCCAGGTCATCCTGGGCTACTCCCTGGCCTTCATCGCCTACAACCTGGGCGGCTGGCTCTTCTATGGATTTGCCTTCGGCTTCGCCCAGATGCTGGCCATTGCCCTCTGCCTTGTGGGCCTCTACTTCATCCTCAGACCGGCACCAAAGGTTAAGGAAGAAATCGTAGAAGGCGCCGGAGCCAAAGCGTAAGCGGCATTCTAGGGAAGCGCTGATTCAATGGCTATCGGGTTTCATTCTTGTATTTTTATTCAATGCAAGAAATCAGTCGACGCGAATAGCGAGCTATTTAAGGAGACTGATGACGCAGCGTTGGATAAAAATACATATGAAATTCGATTCTGCGAATGAATCAGTGCTTCCCAAAACAGGCGGCGTCAGCCGCCACCACCACCCTCTGAACCCTTTGAACCAGTCCGCCTTTGGCGGACCGAACCCTCTGAACCTTTTATTTCAAATATCAGAAAGGAAGGATATCCATGAGTATCGGTACCTACGCCGTACTGGCTGTCATTGCAGCGGGCTTCGTCCTTGCGTGCCGCCATATTTACCGGGTCACCCTGGGAGGCGGCAGCTGCTGCGGCGGTAGAGACGATGAATGTCCTGCCTGCCGCGCAAGGAAGATGAAACTTCACGGCGGCCTGAAAAAAGGATAAATAAAAAACAGTGAAGAAATGACTGCCATTTCTTCACTGTTTTTTTATTGCATCTTCGCTTTGCTGCGGTCGAAATGACAGGGGCGGAGGCACTTGCGTCATTGTGGACTGCTTCACTTCGAAGTGAGATTTAAGGAAGCACTGATTAATTCGCAGAATCGAATTTCATATGTATTTTTATCCAATGCTTCGTCATCAGTCTCCTTA
>NZ_UPZP01000074.1 GCF_900538805.1 uncultured Dialister sp. | reverse complement strand
TATTTAAGGAGACTGATGACGCAGCATTGGATAAAAATACATATGAAATTCGATTCTGCGAATTAATCAGTGCTTCCTTAAAGCAGGGGATTGATGACGGCACGGAAATAGGCGTCCAGCTCTTCCGGCGTTTCCTTCATATCCCTTCTCACCCACCACTGCACCATTTCCACGAAGCTTCCGGAAATGTGGTTCAGCAGGAATTCCTCCGGCACCGGGCAGGAAGGGGTTTTATCCTTTAGGAGGTAGGAAGCAATGAGCCTGTCCAGGCTGGATTTGAAGAAGCGCAGGAAAATGTCGCTGCTTTCGGAGGTGAGGAGGTCCCGGACGTGGTTGGTATTGGCGTCGATGTGCTGCAGCAGATGGCAGAACACGGGGTCTTCCACACCGGGGGCCATGTGGGCGTCGCTGGGAACGTTGTCGTGCATGACGCCTTCGATGATATGGTCAAAAAGTTCCCCGCACATTTCCTTCAGAAGGCTGTCCTTGGCTTCAAAGTGGGCGTAGAAGGTGCTTCTGCCGATGTTGGCGCGGTCAATAATGTCCTGGATGGTGATTTTAGAGTAGGGCTTTTCCGACAAAAGGGCGCTGAAGGCGCTGAAAATAGCGGCTCTTGTTTTCTGCTGGCGACGGTCCATAACGTTCTCCCTGGGTGTCTTTTAGGGAAACGGTGATTCATTGAAACGATGAAATTCCTGTTTCCGTAATTTACAGTACGATTTGTTCATTATCATTATTAGTGTAATATAAGACAGGCCGCAATGCAAGGAGGCAGCAGGATAGATGGGGAAATTTAATTTCTATCTACTCTTTCTTTATTTCTTCATCAGCAGACCTCATAACTCTTCTTATTATCCCATCAAAAAAGATGAGAAAGTATTTTTACTTTCTCATCTTTGGATAAGGCCAAAGGCTGGTTCATGGAACGGTCTTTGGAAATCCCTGCATGAAACGATGGCGGCAGGGCTTTAGAAGGTGGCCTTAATGGAGCCGTTATACTTCTTGTTGATGAAGTCCTTGGCTTCCTGGCTGTTGAGGGCCTTCATGAGCTTCTGCAGTTCCGGCCGTTTTTCATCGCCTGCACGGACAGCTACGATGTTCGCATAGGGGGAGTTGGAGCTTTCGGTGTAGATGGCGCTCTTGGGATCCAGCTTGGCTTCCAGGGCGAAGTTCATGTTAATGACGGCAATGTCCGCATCTTCCAGGGAGCGGGGAAGCTGGGGAGCTTCCAGTTCGGAGAACTGGAGGTTCTTCGGGTTTTCGGCAATATCCTGGGGTGTTGCGGTAATGGGGGCGCCGTCACGGAGTTTGATGAGGCCGGCGGACTGGAGAACCAGCAGAGCGCGGCCGCCGTTGGTGGGATCGTTGGGGATGGCTACATGGGCGCCGTCGGGAAGGGCTTTGATATCTTTAATCTTGGTGGAGTATACGCCCATGGGTTCCAGATGTACTGAGCCGATGGAGGTGAGGTTCAGGCCCCGGGATTTGCAGAATTCGTCCAGATAGGGTTTATGCTGGAAATAGTTGGCATCCAGGCTCTTGTCGTTCAGTGCCAGGTTCGGCTGTACGTAATCGGTGAATTCCACGATTTCCACATTCACCCCTTCTTTGGCCAGTTGGTCCTTCACGGAGTTCAGGATTTCGCCATGGGGAACGGGGGAAACGCCTACCTTAATGGTGACGGCCTTGCCGGAATCGGACTTGGCCGGGGCTTGTGTCTTTTGGTCTCCGCAGCCTGCAATGAATCCGACAGCTGCCAGTGCGGCAATGGATGCGATCAGGGTCTTCTTGTAGTTCATAATACTCCTCCTATGATGAAATGGATAAATAAAAAAATCCTTCCTCCCATAAGGGACGAAGGATTATGTTCGTGGTACCACCCATGTTCGCCTTTCCGTCACCGGAAAAGCCTTATGAAGTACGCCGGCGCTGCCTTGATACTTCTCTTCTGTAACGGGAATTCCCGGTCTGCCTGATGATTCAGCAGAGAGGCTCGGAGGCCATATTCCGCAGGACATCGGACACCCCTTCCCACCTTCCGGGGCTCTCTTTGCTCTTCCTTCCGGCGTACTCTTCTCTTCATTGCCTTGGAAAGTACTGATTCATTCGTACTTCCCTTATGAAGTTGGAAATACTATATCACTCTTCCCCGTTTTCCGTCAAGAGGGATTTTATTTCCTTTGACAATTCTTCCAAAGTGGGTTACTATTTATTTAGCTGGCTTACTAAACTAATACAGGAGGCATTATGTACAGGAATTTTGTATTTCCATCCCGGGAGGAACTGGCGGCCCATGCCAGGCAGATACCGGAAATCCATCCCGACGATGTGATTACCATGCTTACGGTGATGAAGGCGGCGGAGGAAATCAAAGGGAAAACCGATGACATTCTGGAGCGGAAGTACCACATGTCCCAGGGAAAGCTCTGCGTCATGATTATCCTTCACCAGCACGAGGAAGGATTGGCGCCGTCGAAGCTGGCGTCCATGGCAGGGGTGACGAAGGCCACCATTTCCGTCATGCTGGCCCGCATGGAGCGGGATGGGCTGGTAAAAAAATCGGTGGATGAGGCGGACGGAAGGGCCCGGCTTGTGTACCTCACGGACAAGGGGAGGCAGGAAATGGACAGCATCCTGCCGGACCACTATGTACGGATTTCCCATCTTATCGGAAAACTGGATGAGAAGGAAAAGAAGGAGCTGGTGCGGCTTCTTCATAAAATTGTGGATGAACCGTGAAGATGCATCGTCGTGGGCAGCGTGAGCCAGTACAGCTTTCATTATGCCGGTGTCATGGTGACCATAGTGAAATGAAACGGCACACTGCCTGCACTGCGCAAAAAAACACCGCTGAAATCATCATTCAGCGGTGTTTTTATTTTCGGGAAAGAAGTTTCTGCCCGTAATAAGCAAGAGACGCATAAAGCCCTATCATCATCAAACGGCTGAAAAGGAACCATCCCGGACTGTTGAAGGCTGAGCCTCTGGCGGAAAGGAGAAGGAGCCTGTTTCCTATGTGGGCGTCAAAGGAAAAATAAATTCCTGATAAAACGATGAGTATCATTAGAAGTCTGTTCATCCATGACAGCGCTTTGGACGGACGTAAGGAAAGACCTTTCTGCATGCGGGGCAGGATGGTCTGCCAGTGAAGCCCCAGATGGAGGCCCAGGGCAATGAGCATGAGATAACCGACAGCCTGGTGAAGACCGTTTACCCAGAAAGATAGGTGGGGATGAAAAGGAAAAACGGTTCTGGAAATCAAAAGGCCCGATGCCATGACGGTGAGGAAGGAAAGAATGAACACTCCGTTAACCAGGATGGAAAAAATCCTCTGCTTTGTCCACCGGCCCCGATGGAGAGATTTATACCAGGAAAGATTCCATTTCGTATGGAGCAGGGCCAGCAGCAGGAAAAGGATACCCAGTATTTCATGGCCCCTGTTATGAACGAACCGATAGTCCAAAAGCAGGAGGAAGGTCATCAGCATGGCCGTATCAAGAATCATTCTTTTTTTCATGAAAGCCTCTGCATGCAGGAAAATCAGAAACCGGCTTTTAGAAGCCAGTCATCAATGGCGGGATGTTCGTCCGTGTCCTTATCAAGGGTAAGACCTGTGAAAATCTTTGCATCCGGTGCGGCTGCATGAAGGGCAGGCAGGGTCACCTCAAAGGGGCTGGTGAAGGAACACATATAGGGGACAATGAGCTTATCCTTCGTATTCTGACCCTGCAGGAAAGAGGTGACGATGAGAGGTTCCGTAAACCACCAGCAGGGATAACCCAGAATTAATACATCATATTTGGACACATCGGGCGGCGTGCCTGCTACCTTCGGTATGACCCCTGCGTCCAGCTCGTGAGCCGATTCTTTGATGACATCGCTGTAGCCGGAGGGATAGTCGGGGTCCCTTTTTATTTCGTATATATCGCCGCCGGTCTTCTGCTGGATATAGCGGGCCATGTCGCCGCTCCTGCCGCCCCAGGTGAAGTAGGCAATCAGCACTTTCTTTCCTTGATTACTTCCGGCAGGAAGTTCCTTAATGGTAGGGATGGAAGCAGCCTCTTTTTTATGGATGCTTTCCAGTTCATCTTTGATATCCTCGGACATAGGCTTTCCGGTAGGATTGGGCACATAGGCGCCATTGGAAGATTTGGCCGGAGAAGCAGGAAGAGAAGAGGCAGGGCTTTTGCCGCTTTCGCCGTTTCCGCAGGCGGAAACAGAAAGGACCGTCATGCCCAGCAGCACGGATTTCAGAATATTGGATAATTTCATCACAATCACCTCAGCATTGCAGAAATCATAGAAATGATGAAAGCAGGGAGACACGTTTCCTGCTGCCTTCAGTATAAGCAGATACAGGAAATGGGTCTAATACCTTGTGTGTTCTGCATTTCATGCCTGTAAGGCATGAAATATATGGGCATTTTGTGTCATGGTATAGAAAAGCCTGTATCCGGCGATGCCATTGGATACAGGCTATAAAATTATTCTGCCAGTATGTCTTTCATGATGGAAACGGCTTTTTTCAAATCATCCCAGGGAATATTGAGGGCCGGCAGGAGGCGGATCTTTTCCTTTGCCGTAAGCACCACCACACCCTTTGCAAGGAGTTTGGGAACGATTTCCTTCACGTCCTTTTCCGGTTCAATGCCCCACATGAGGCCCATGCCGGCCACGGACTTCACCCCTTTGGCGCCGGTGAACCGGTCTTTGATGTACTTTCCTTTTTCCGTCACTTCTTTCAGAAGGGTATCATCAATTCTTTCCATAATGGAAATGGCACCGGCCGAGGCTATGGGGTTGCCGCCGAAGGTGGAGCCATGGGTGCCGGGGGTGTAGACGCCGGCGGTCTTTTCGTTGAACATGGTGGCGCCCAGGGGAAGGCCGCCGCCGATGCCCTTGGCGGTGGAAACGATGTCCGGCTCCACGTCGTAGTTCATGTAGCCGTAAAGTTTTCCGGTGCGGCCGTTTCCGGTCTGCACTTCATCCACAATGAGGAGGATGTCATGGTCTTTGGCATATTTGCCGATGCCTTCGAAGAAATCCTTTTCCAGCGGATGGACGCCGCCTTCTCCCTGGATAGGTTCCACCATGACGGCGCAGATATTCGGGTGTTCTTCGCAGAGCTTGATGAAAGCAGGCAGGTCATTGGCCGGGGTATAGAGGAAACCGGGGGTGAAGGGGAAGAAGTCCTTGTGGAAAATGTCCTGCCCCGTGGCGGCAAGGGTGGTAATGGTGCGGCCGTGGAAGCCATTGATGAGGGTGACGATTTCATTTCTTTCTTTGCCATACTTATCAATGGAGTATTTCCGGGCGCCCTTGATGGCGCATTCATTGGCTTCGGCGCCGGAGTTGGAGAAGAAAACTTTCTTCATTCCTGTCTTTGTGCAGAGGATTTCTGCCAGATCGGCCATGGGCTTTGTGTAGAAAAGGTTGGAAACGTGGTTCAGCGTATGGAGCTGCTTTGTGACAGCATCCATCCATTTGTCATCGGCAATGCCGAAAATATCAACGCCGATGCCGCTTCCCAGGTCGATATAGTCCTTTCCCTCTTCGTCAATGAGGTGGGACCCTTTGCCTTTCACAAAGCACACGGGATATCTGGCATAGGTATGGGCGATATAGGCAGCATCTTTTTCTTCTGTATTCATGGTGTATCTCCTTTATTTAGTGGGCTGGGGGGAACAGTGGGCTGGTGGGCTGGTGGGCTGGTGGGCTGGTGGGCTGGTAATAATAGTTTTTAGGTTCTTGCTTCTGGGACTTGGGTTCTTGTGTTTCCCAAGGGAGATGAGGAGGGCGAAATGGACTATAAATTGTGCCGCAGGCACCACCTTAACCCTCACGCCGTAAGGCGTGTCAAACTTAAGAACCCTCAGGCCCGAAGGGCCTGTCAAACTTCGGCCCCATAGGGCCGTCAAACAATGGGCGGCAAAGCCGCCCGTTTACTTTGTAAACATGGTGCCCAGTCCTTCGTCGGTGAGCAGTTCGATGAGGATGGCATGGGGGATTTCTCCGTTAATGATGAAAACCTTTTTGACACCCTCTTTGACGGCGTTGGTGCAGCAGTCTACTTTAGGAATCATGCCGCCGGCGATGATTCCGCTGCTTTTCAGTTCTTCCGCATCCTTCAGGGAAATCTGTTTGATGAGGGAGCTTTCGTCGTCCTTGTCTTTCAATACGCCGTTGATGTTGCTCATGACCACCATGGATTCGGCATGGAGGGCGGCGGCAATTTTGGCGGCGGCGGTGTCGGCGTTAATGTTATAGGGGTTTCCTTCATCGTCGATGCCGATGGAGGAGATGACGGGGATGAAGCCGCCGTCCAGGAGGTCGTCCAGGATTTTCGTGTTGATTTCATCGATTTCCCCTACATGGCCCAGCTTTTCATCCATCTGGTGGACCTTGATGAGGCCGCCGTCGATACCGCAGAGACCTACGGCCCTGCCGCCAAGGGCGGCAAGGTCGGCGGCAAGGCTTTTATTGACCTTGCCGGCCAGCACCATCTGCACCACTTCCATGGTGTCGTCGTCGGTGACGCGGAGACCCTTTTCAAAATGGGATTCAATGGACAGCTTCTTCAGCATGGCGCTGATTTCCGGTCCCCCGCCGTGGACGAGGATGACCTTCACCCCTACCAGCTGGAGAAGGAGGATGTCCTGCATCACCGATTTCTTCAGCTTCGGGTCGGTCATGGCATTCCCGCCATACTTGGCGACCACGTATTTACCGGTATATTCTTTGATGTAAGGGACGGCCTGTGTTAATATTTCCGCCCGGACTGCATTGGATGTATTCATGGTTGACTCCTTTATTTAGTGAGCTGGTGGACTGGTGAGCTAGTGAGCTAGTGAGCTGGTGGACTGTATTCCCGTACACAAGAGGGTTCAGGCACCTATGGTGCCCGGGTTCAAGCAGCCGCCGGGCCTGCGCCCTGGGCTGCTTGAACCCGGGATTGGCTGGCGCCTTCCGGGCTGGTTCAAAAGGGAGTTATATAATCGCTCCGCTGGGGAGGTGAGCGTTTTCGGCGCCAGCCGCGCCCCTTTTTTAATATGCGCCCATAGGGCGCCACCGCAACCCTCTGAACCTTTTGAACCTTTTGAACCTTCTGAACCCTTTGAACCCTGTGAAAACGGCTCCGCCGTTTTCACACCACCAGTCCCGTTTCTTCCGGCATACCCAGCATGAGGTTCATGCACTCAATGGCGGCGCCGGAGGCACCTTTGCCCAGGTTGTCGAAGGTGGAGATGACAAGGACCCGGTCGTCGTTGCCGGCGATGTGGATGGTGAGGCTGTCTTTTCCTGCATTTTCATTGGCAGAAAGGAAGAGGCCGTTTGTCTCTTCCAGCGACAGGGGGGAGAGGTGGATGAGCTTGGAATTTTCGTAGTGTTTCTTAAAAATCATGTGGAAATCATCGGTGTCGATATCTCCCGGCAGTCCGCAGGGGAGCTGGAGGAAATGGGTGTGGAAGCCGATGGTTACTTCCATGCCTTCGAAGAAGTCGTCCACCACCGGGGAGAAGAGGGGCGCTTCGCAGAGGTGACACACCTTCATGATTTCCGGAAGGTGCTTGTGGTTCTGGGAAAGGCCGTACTGCCGGGGCGCCTTGAAGTCGGCGCTTTCTTCTTCGTCGTACTGGGCAATCATTTTCTTTCCGCCGCCGCTGTAGCCGGTGAGGGAGAAGCAGTGAAGGGGATAGTTGATGGGAAGGATGCCTGCGTGAATCAGGGGATACAGGATGGCGATGACGCCGCTGGCGTGGCAGCCGGGGACGGCCACCTTATCCGCTTTGGAAATGGCTTCTTTCTGGTCTTTGGAAAGTTCCGGGAAGCCGTACACCCAGTCATCGTCGGTGCGGTGGGCGGTGGAGGTGTCAAGGATGCGGATGGGAATATCCTTCACCGCGGCGGTCACTTCTTTGGAGGCGGCGTCGGGGAGGCAGAGGAACATGAGGTCCGCTTCTTTTGCGAAGGCCTGGATAGTGGGAATGTCTTTTCTTTTATCTTCCGGCAGATGAAGGAGCTCAATGTCCTTCCTTTCCGACAGCCGGTCCTGGAGACGGAGGCCGGTGGTGCCCGATTCGCCGACGATGAATACTTTTGGCATTGCTTTCATAATAGTTCCTCCTTTCAGTCCATGGGATATTCGCCGAAGGTGGCTACCATGACCGCTTTAATGGTGGGAAGCCGGTTGGCCGCTTCCTGGAAGGCCAGGGAGAAGGGGGCTTCGAATACATCATCGGTGACTTCGATACCGTCCAGGCCGAACCGTTCATAAATGTCCTTTCCCACCTTTGTTTCCGTATTATGGAAGGAGGGCAGGCAGTGGCAGAAGACGGTGTCCGGATTTCCTGTATTTTTAATCATGTCCATGGTAATGCGGTAGGGCATGAAAAGCTTAATCCTTTCGCCCCAGAGGTCGTAGGGATCCCCCATGGTCACCCATACGCCGGTGTAAATGACGTCCAGCCCCTTTACCCCTTCCACCGGGTCATCGGTGAAGGTGAAGGTGGCACCGGTCTTTTCTGCAATCTTTTTGCATTTGGCTGTGAAATCGTCCTCCGGGAAATACTGTGCCGGTCCGATGATTTTGAAATCCATGCCGGCAAGGGCGGCGCCTGCCATGAGGGCGTGGGCCATGTTGGACTGGCCGTGGCCTACATAGGCGTAGGACAGCCGGTTCAAAGGCTTCTTGAAATGTTCCTTCAGGGTGAGGAAATTGGCCAGGGTCTGGGTGGGGTGGTCGTAATCCGTAAGGCCGTTCCACACGGGGACGCCGGCTTTGGCGGCAAGCTCCTCCACCGCGCTCTGGGCGTAGCCCCGAAATTCGATGGCGTCAAACATGCTTCCTAAGACCCTTGCGGTGTCGGCGATGGATTCCTTCTTGCCGATTTGTGTGCCCGTGGGACCCAGGTAGGTGGTGTAGGCGCCCTGGTCGTGGGCGGCTACTTCGAAGGCGCAGCGGGTGCGGGTGGAGTCTTTCTCAAAAATGAGCGCAAAATTTTTGCCGCTTAAGGTCTTGATTTCTTTTCCGGCGGCCTTGTCCTGCTTCAGCTTTTCCGCAAGGTCCAGATAATAGGCGAATTCTTCCGGTGTGTAGTCCAGCATGGAGAGAAAGGAATGGTTCTGTAAGCTTTTCATGATATACCTCGTTGTATGTTTTTAACTTTTAAAAAATCTCAAATCATTTATAGGACCATGTCCTCATCGGGAGAGGGCCTCCAGGGCGGCTGCTGCTTCCAGGGTGATTCCCAGGGGAAGGATGGATTCGTTAATGGCAAAGGATGCATTGTGCAGGGCCGGCGTATTTCCGTCGCCCGTACCCAGCCAGAAGAAGGCGCCGGGGAATTTTTCAAGGTAGGAGGAAAAGTCTTCGGCACACATGGAGGGGAATTCCGGCTGCATGATATGCTCTTTTCCCAGGTAGGCGGTGCCCACCTTTTTCAGGAAATCAATCTTTTCCGGCGTATTGATGGTGGCGCTGTGGCCTCTTACATAGTTCAGCTCCGAATGGGTGTGGAACATGACATCCAGGCCTTTGAGGATTTCACCAAGCCTTGCTTCCATTTTGTCCCGAAGCTCCGGACGGTAGGTGCGGCAGGTACCTTCCAGGTAAGCGTCCTCTACGCCCACGTTGTAACGGGTGCCGGCATTCATGAGGCCGATGGTGCAGACCACATTGTCCATGGGGTTTATTTCCCTGGAAATCAGGGACTGCACGTCGATGATGAAATGGGCCGCTGCCACCAGGGCGTCGGTGCCGTTGTGGGGCTGGGCGGCGTGGGTGGATTTTCCTTTCACGTGGACGTAGAAACGGTCAGACGCCGCCATGAGGGCGCCGCTCTTCAGCCCGATTTTGCCGGTGGGAAGTTCCGGCCATACATGGAGACCGTAGATTTCCGATACATCGTCCAGCTTCCCGCTGGCTGCAATGTGACGGCCGCCGCCGATGGCTGCTTCCTCCTCCGCCGGCTGGAAAACAATTTTTACCGTGCCCTGAAGTTTGTCCTTCATTTGATTCAGCACGGCAGCGGCGCCCAGAAGGATGGACATATGGCCGTCGTGGCCGCAGGCATGCATGACCCCTTCATTCCTGGAAGCAAAGGGAAGGCCTGTAAGCTCCGTCACCGGAAGGGCGTCCATATCTGCCCGGAGGGCCACCGTTTTTCCGGGATGGCTGCCTTTGATAATGCCCAGCACGGCGTTCTGGAAAAATCCCGTTTCATAGGGAATGCCCAGATTTTTGAAAACGTCCTGGATATATTCCGACGTTTTCACTTCCTTTCCGGAAAGTTCCGGATATTCATGGAAATGTCGTCTCCAGGTCACCACCTGTGGCAGAATGTGTGTGACTTTTTCTTTGACTTCTTTTTCGTACATCATTGAGACGACCTCTTTTCCTGACTTTAATGACCGTTTTTGTATATCTTTGAATATTTATGCATATATAATATTAAGAAATATTGTGTATTTTATGGATTTTTACAAAATATCTTGGAAATGCAAAAACATGTATAAATTGGATTGCAATAATAATACAACTTTACGAATATATATGCAATAGGTAAAGCAAAATTTTTTTGAAAAAAGAGCAGGAAGTGAAAATAATTTCTTATTTTTGCTTCTCGTAAGTCACTGGCAGGGGGCCGTCCTGCCCCGTGCCGTTATCCTGAAGGCAGTGAAGGATCTTGGTACAAGAGGTGAGTGCTTCCTTTGCCGCTGCATACCGGCCTGCAGGAAGGCGGGCAGGATGGCGGCTGTCCGTATACGCGTATACTGCATGCCTCCCTGAATCACTGCAGCTGAAAAAATATTTCTTAAGTATTTCGACAAAGTATGATATAATAGCAATAATATGCAGGCATCCAGCGAGAACGGATAATCATAGATCTGAATCATGGGAGAGACGCATGGGGCGTTCTCTTTTTTAGGAAGCGCTGATTAAATCATTGTCTGCTTTCATTCTTGAATTTTTATGCAATGCGAGGAATGGGATGACGAGAATAGCGAGCTATTTAAGGAATCCCATGACGAAGCAGTGCATAAAATTTCTTATGAAAGTAGACTCTATGAATTAATCAGTGCTTCCTCAATATCCGTTCACCTGGCTCACCACGCGGAAATTATCCACCTCAAATGCCTTGCAGATAGCTCCAAAGAATGGTCCGTAAAGCATGGTCCTGTAAATTTCCGACTTTGCAATGAGAAGAAGACGGCCGCTGTCAAAGGTCACGCGGATAAGACCATTGTTCACATACTTCTCAAAATCCTTCTCCGCCATCTCCTTCTGCAGCTTCTCCAGCGCCTCTCTGGTCGGCCCCTCCTGATACTCAGGCCGTTCCATCACAGGAGTGAACCGGACTTCATAAATCGTGCTGTCATAGCCCTTGGACTCAGCAGAATATCTTTTCCCTTTTTCCATTTCTTCCATGAATAAACACCTGTCCTTTACAGTTGAAATATTACCTCTACATTATAACATCTTTCATGACCCTGTGCATGATTTGGGAAATTTTATAAATAAAGGGTTCAGAAGGTTATGGTATGGGAAAAGGTTCTTAAGATTGACCGGCCTTACGGCCGGAGGGTTCTTAGGTTTAACGCGCCTATGGCGCGAGGGTTGTGGTGGCGGCTGGCGCCGCAGTATTTAGCCTCCTTCCACAGGAAGGAGGTGGCGCCGTTAGGCGACGAAGGATAGGGGCGTGGATTAGACGATAGAAGTCAGAAATCAGACGTCAGACTGCGTTACGGAATCCCTTTCCCGCCTCCCACCGTCATCCTGAGCGACAGCGAAGGATCTCGGTAAAAGCCGTTAGTGTCGCAGCTGTTGCTAAA
>NZ_UPZP01000073.1 GCF_900538805.1 uncultured Dialister sp. | reverse complement strand
ACGGGAAAGCGTCTCACGTGATTTTCAGGTCGCTGTTGCTCCCTTACAAATCACGTTCGCTTGCCACCCCGGAGGGGGAGATTTTAGCGGTGCTATCCTTAGTGCTGCTTATGAGAAAGCCGTTTCGCGAAGCTTTATTGTGTCCCGCAAGCTGGGGCACAATAAGATGGGGGGAGCACTTTAATATATTACCGATTATCCACCTTTTCCGGATTCATATCATGATGAAGCAGGCGGAAACGGGCGAAATCCCGCCATTCCGTGCCGGGAATGCCGTAATTGCAGTAAGGGTCGATGGAAAGACCGCCCCGGGGCAGGAACTTGCCCCACACCTCGATATACCGGGGGCGAAGCAGACGGATGAGGTCCGTCATAATCATATTCACGCAGTCCTCATGGAAATCGCCATGATTCCGGTAGCTGAAAAGATAGAGTTTTAAAGACTTGCTCTCCACCATGTACTTGTCGGGAATGTAGGAAATATAAATAGTGGCAAAATCAGGCTGCCCCGTCTTCGGACAAAGGCTCGTAAACTCCGGACAGTTAAACTTGATAAAGAAATCCCGGTCAGCGTGTTTATTGGGAATTCTCTCCAGAAGATTCGGATCATAATCATAGGTATATTTCGTATTCCGGCTGCCCAGCTGCTTCAGCTCGTCCAGCCCTTCTCTCTTCTCTGTCATAAAGTACCTCACATTTATAGAATTCAATATAACTGTAACAAGAATACCATAGGGGAGGGGAGATGTAAATAGGGAGTCCCGGGGGACTGGGGAATGGGATCTAGATCGGGATCGGGATCGAGACCGCGGAGCCCTGCTCGCCACTCGTCATCCTGAGCGCCAGCGAAGGATCTCGGTACACGTCGATAGTGTGACAATTGTTAGTAAATACTAGGGAAGCCGGGCTGTTAGACGATAGAAGATAGAAGGTAGAAAATAGAAGATAGAAGATAGAAGATAGATGATAGTGGCTGGTAGCTTGTAGCTGGGGCCGCTTGACGGCGCTACCTTCCTGCCGACTGGTATTTTTTAGTGAGCTGGTGGACTAGTGTGCTAGTCTGAGTCAATGTCGACGCGTACCAAGATTCTTCACTGCGTTCAGAACGACCATGAGGGCGGGAAGGTAAGAACGTAACGCAGTCTGACATCTGATTTCTAACATCTAACATCTATCGTCTACCATCTAATCCACGCCCCTATCCTCCGTCGCCTAACGGCGCCACCTCCTTCCTAGGGAAGGAGGCTAAGTACTGTCGCAAAATACTCTGTCATTTCGAGCGGAGTCGAGAAATCTCCCAGCACCATGCTGCCCGTCATAAGTGGGAGGTACGTTTCTCTGCACACTGCCTGTCTGACGTCTGACGTCTGAAAGTCTCCCGCCTGACGGCTTGCGCCCGTTCCCCCTTTGGTACTTCGTACCACCTTTCCACCCGCAGGCGGTGGCACAATATATGGTTAGTCCACTGTCTCACCAGCTCACCAGCCCACCATCCCTCACATCGGAAATTCGCTGTTTGCCTTTTCTCTCACGTATTCCCAGAAGTGGTCGATAATGTATTCCCTTAGCAGCACGGCGGAGAGGGAGAGTTTTCCATCTGTTTTCCATGACAGGTTGAGGTAGCGGTGGCAGTCCATGTCTCCTACGGGGAGGGAGGCGAGGCCGCTGAATGCATTGTACCAAGTCATCTGGGGCACCAAAGCGATGCCAAGGCCTGCGTTGACGAATTCGTGGATGGTGCCGGGATTGTCGCTTTCCATGACCACCTTCGGCGTGAAGCCTGCTTTCTGGCAGAAGGTTTCCAGTATGTCCCGGAGGACGAAGCCTTTAGGCGGGGCGATGTAGTTTTTATCGGAAAAGTCTGCCAGGTTGATGTAGGGGAGCCGGGCGTGGCGGTCGGAGAGGGGGAGTACCATCACCAGATTTTCCCTGAAAAGGGTGACCGTATGGTCGTTGTCGATATGATGGATGCTGGAATAGAGGGTGAGGTCCGTATGCTTTGTGGAGGCCTGCATTTTGGGATTGATGATTTCCAGCATGGCTTCGGGATGGGCTTTCCTGAACTCCGCCAGGAAGGAGGGGATGAGTTTGGTGGCGGAAAGGATGGCCAGGTTTACCGTCATCTGCTGAAGATTTCTGGAATCCCTGAACTCCTGCTGCATTTCTTCGTACTCATGAAGGAAATTCTCCGCATGTTTCAGAAGGATATGACCGTCCCTGGTGAGATGGATATTTCTGCCTTCCCTTTCGAAAAGGGTGACGCCCAATTCCTCCTCCAAGCCCCGGATGGTGCGGGACAGGGCGGGCTGGGCGATATGGAGGGCTTCCGCGGCTTTGGTGAGATGTTCCATCTCCGCCGCTTTCCGGAAATATTCCAGGGAAGTGAAATTTAATTTCATGGGGTTCACCTGATTTCAAAAGGGGACAGGCTGGGTAAGCACTGATTCATTCACAGAGTCTGCTTTTATAAGAATTTTTCTGCACTGCTTTGTCATGGCGCTCCTTAAATAGCTCCTTAAATAGCTGCAGCCTGAAGGATATCGAAAGATTTGCCTTTTTCTTGGTATAGTAGTATACTATAAGTGGGTATTAAAAATACCAATAAACAAATTCAGATTTTTTACGACTGAAGAATGACCGGAATGATGAAAAAGTTATGAAATGCATTCATTGCATGCATGGATTTTAGCTTTCATCATTATACCATAGCGATGGTCATTTCCATAAAATTAACGAAAGGAGGACAACATGGAAATCGGTGAACTGATGGACCTGGAGATGTACGGCAGCATGTATCTGCTTTTTGCCATGGCTTACTTCTACGTAGAAGGAGCCAATCTTCTGGTGCCTTCCCGGGTGAATTTCAATTTCAAACGCATCCTTTCTCCATTTGCCTCCTTCTTCAAAGGTTTCATCGGGGCAGGAGGATGGAATCTTTACGCCCATAAGCCTTTTGGGTGGAAAGATTCCTCTATAAAACTGAATGACGGGGCATCTGTCACGGGATGTCCGGTTTCCTCTGCTGCCTGAAACGCGCAGGGGAAAACCTGCGCGGCGAAACAGCCATGAAACGAATAAGCGGAAGGCTTTTTTTAGTATTCCCTGAAAAAGTTCCTCTTCACAGAATCTTCATCGGATGACGCCTCGCGGCGTCTTTTTTGATGAAATTTCTGGAGAGTGCATTGACATGTTTTTCGTGAAAAAAGATATACAGAAGCTTCTGTCTGTGATGATACCGATTCTGGTTGCCCAGGTATCCACGGCGGGAGTGACGTTCATTAATACAACCATGGCCGGCCATGCCGGCGCCGACGACCTGGCCGGCGTGTCCGTGGGAGCGGGACTCTTTTACCCCCTCCTGGCCTCCATCATCGGACTCCTCATGGCGGGAACCCCGCTTATGGCACAGCTCATCGGACGGAAAGAAAGAGAATCCCTTCCCTTCATCGTGAGAAGCGGCATGGTTATCGGCCTTTCTGTGTGGGTTCTTTTTACGGCAGCCTATATTTTCTTCATTGACCACCTCATGGCCGCTCTGGCCCTGGAGCCGGCAGTGGAGTACATTGCCCGGTACTACCTCATGACCATGATTGGCGTAGTATTCTTCATCGCCCTCATGATACCGCTGCGCTGTCTCACCGACACCGCAGGCTCCACCTCCATTTCCATGAAACTCTTCCTCATGGCACCGGTGGTGAACGGCATTTTCAACTACCTCTTCATCTACGGCCACGGCGGTATGCCTGCCCTGGGCGGCATCGGAGCAGGCCTTGCCACCATGATTACCTACGGATTCCTGCTGGTCCTCTTTGTTCTGGTGGTTTTGAAATCGAAGGAACTGGAAGGCAGGACCATTTTCACAAGCCTTTCCCTCCGGACTCAAGATATCCGTGAATACCTGGTGGTAGGCGTACCCAGCGGCCTTTCCATCTTCATGGAAATGAGCCTCTTCAGCCTCATCATCGTATTCCTCGCCCGCTACGGCACCGATGCCCTGGCGGCCTACCAGATTGCGGACAACTTCGCCAGCCTGGTATACATGCTTCCCGTCTCCTGCTCCATGGCCCTCACCATCCTCATTGCCACCGCCGTAGGTGCCAATGACATGGCCCTGGCCCGCCGGTATAAAAAAGCAGGCTTCGTGGTGGCCATGGCAGGCGCCATGATGACCGCCTCCTTCACCGTGATTTTCAGAAGCTCCATCGGCTCCGTCTACACCGACGACGCAGCGGTGGCCCTCATTGCAGGACAGTTTCTCATCTACAGCGCCGGCTGGCAGCTCTTCGACGCCATTTCCACCCCCATCCAGGGCATCCTCCGGGGCCTCAAGGATACCCGGATTTCCTTCATCCTCATGGTCCTGGCCTACTGGGGCGGCTGCTTCCCCATGAGCCTCTTCCTGGACACCCATACCACCCTGGGCGCTGACTCCTTCTGGCTGGGCCTCGACTTCGGCGTAGCCTGCTCCGCCCTCCTCATGGTTTTCCGCCTCCTCTACGTGGAAGGAAAACTGGACGGCAGACCGGTGCCCACATTCGCCGGAGTCCTTTCGCTTCTTATCGGAAGAAAAACAGCCCCTGCCGCAGTCTCCGTTTACACCATCTCCCTTCATAGAAACGTGAAAAAAGCGGAAGAACTGCTGGCACTCTGGACAGAAATGGAAGAAAAACTGTCCATCATCATGCAGAAAATCAAAGAATCGGAAGTGGACATCTACGAAGAAATGGGCAGAATCCTCCCCATCCGCATGTCCCTCCTCACCGACCTTCACTTATCCATCATAGGCCACGCCACCAGGGCCTACATCCCATAGGGCCGCTCAAAATAAAAAGCTCCCTGCCTTCTTGGCAGAGAGCTTTTTGAATGGAAAACGATGGAACGTCTTCAGGGCGCACAGCATAACTTCCTTCCGGACCCGTCATTCTGAACACAGTGAAGAATCTCAGTAAAGGAGGACGCCTGGAAAATATAAAAGGCGTCTCTTACAATAAAACCTTCACAACCGCCCCAGAGGGCGAAGGAAAAACCATACACCCGGCCTTCGCCCGTGAGAAATGCACCCCTTCTGCCTACGGCACCTCTCCACGGGAAAGGGTTCACGTGATTTTCAGGTCGCTGTCGCTCCCTTACAAATCACGTTCGCTTGCCACCCCGCAAGCGGTGGGACAATAAAAAAGCCTTAAATTACTATCCCGTTCTCTTCTTGTTCTTATTTATAAAAAGTGCTATTTTTATAAACAAAAATATTTTCATTTACAAAAACGCCCATTTTTATAAATGAATCAAGCGCCCAATTTCAAATCTAGGTGGTAAAGTGGTATCGCAAGGCATCGAAGGGGAGGGCCCATCAAGCGGCTCCTTCTGAAGAATGGTATTTAATGGTTTTGTCTCATATGCTGCAAGTACCGAGATTTTTCGCTGTCGCTCAGGATGACGAGTGGGAGGCGGTAAGGATAGTATGTAACGCTGACTATATACTCATCGCCGAAGGCGATACCACAACCCTCGGGCCAAAGGCCCGTCAAACCTAAGAACCTTCCGGCCAAAGGCCGGTCAAACTTCAGAACCTTTTCCTGCTCTTTGAACCCTTTTGAACCCTCTGAACCTGGGCCGCAGCGGGCCCTATTGTCATTTCGAGCGGAGCGAAGCGGAGTCGAGAAATCTTCCCGCACTATGCTGCCCGCCGTAAGTGGGGATACGTTTCCCGCCGCAATGTCAGGCTCCTTCCTCAGAAAGGAGCTGCCCGATAGGGCTGAGGATAGGTCCGAGACTCAAATCTCAACCCTCAAATCTCAAATCTCAAATCTCAAATCTCTTCCTCCCTGTCATTCCGACCGCAGCGAAGCGGAGTGGAGAAATCTCCCGCCACCATGGCTTCCGCCGTAAGTGGGAGATACCTTGCAAGGCACACTGCCAATCTAACGTCTGAAGTCTGACCGTCTGACGGCTAGCACCGTCTCCCCCTTTGGTACTTCGTACCACCTTTCCCCCGCAAGCGGTGGCACAACAAACCCTCAAATCTCAAACCTCAAATCTCTACCAAGAATTTATCATTCCTTTACCACTATCCTTTTGAAAATGTGTTAATATAATAAAAAAGCAACGCAGATATATTTTCCTATAGAAAAAGGTGAAATTATGAAAATTCTCGTTACCGGCGGCGCCGGCTTTATTGGTTCCCACTTGGTACGCCAGCTCATGGAAGCAGGGGATGACGTCATTTCCCTGGACAACCTCTCCACAGGCCTTTGGGAAAACCTTCCCAAAGACGCCCGGCTGGAAGTGATGGATACCCATGATGAAAGAGTGGAAGACCTCTTCCGCGAAGAACATTTCGACGCGGTGGTCCATCTGGCGGCACAGACCCTGGTCAGCGACTCCATGACGGACCCGCAGAATGATATGTACCAGAACATTGCCGGTACCGTTCACATTCTGGAATGCTGCAGGAAATACGGCGTACAGCGGGTCATCTTCTCCTCCTCCGCCGCCACCTACGGCGACGTGGATGAAAAAGCACTGCCCGTCCAGGAGACGCTCCCCCAGATTCCCCTTTCCTTCTACGGCCTTACCAAAATGACCGTGGAAAAATACCTGGCCCTCTACCATCTCGCCTTCGGTATCCACTACGTGGTCCTCCGCTTTGCCAACGTATACGGAGAACGGCAGGGCGACGGGGGAGAAGGCGGCGTCATCAGCATCTTCGCCAAACGTCTTGCCCAGGGCAAAGGCATTACCATTTTCGGAAACGGGAAACAGACCAGAGACTTCGTCTACGCCGGCGACATCGCCCGGGGCATTCGCCTGGCGCTTACCACCGAAAACGCAGACACCTGCTACAACCTCAGCACCCAGACCGAAATCAGCCTGAAAGACCTGGTCACCATTCTCTCCAAAATTACAGGCAAACAAATCACTCCATCCTACGGCCCCGTGAGAGAAGGAGACATCTACCGCTCCTCCCTCTCCAACGAAAAAGCAGTAAAAAACCTCCACTGGATTCCGGAAGTATCCCTGGAAGAAGGACTGAAACGGACCTATGAATACTTCCAAAAGCAATGAAATGAAATCAAAAGACACTCTTTCTGGAATGGAAGGGCGTCTTTTTAATATGGGGAAGGTGGGCGTCTGTAAAATAAAAAAGGCGCCTCTTATGATAAAACCTTCAAAAGCGCCCCAAGGGGCGAAGTGAGACCCGCACAACCGGTCTTCGCCCGTTGGAAATGCACCTCCTTGGTACTGCGTACCACCTTCCCGCCTGCGAGTGGTGGGACAATAAAACCTTCTTGCCGGACCCGTCATTCTGAACGCAGTGAAGGATCTCGGGGCAAGCAGTAAGTGAGGGAATAGGCATTAAATACAAGTCGGCAGGAAGGAGGGCGCCAGTGAAATAAAAAAAGGCGCCTCTTATAATAAAACCATCAAAACCGCCGCAGAGGGCGAAGGGAAAACCTTACAACCGGGCTTTGCCCGTGGGAAATGCACCCCTTCTGCCACCTGTGGCGGCGTCTTCCACCTAAAGGTTGGCAAAGGAACTGGATTCGTAGGGGAGCCACGCGACCTGAGAATCCAGTGACATGCTTTCCCGTGGAGAAACGACTCACTAAATTTTGCGCGTCGCTGACGCTTCTTCAAAATGTGTTCGCTGTGCACCCGGAGGGGCAGATTTACCGGCTCTATACTTTTTCTAGCGGCTCTATACTTTGTGATGCTTATGAGTCCTAAAGCTGAGCGGCGAGTAGACTTCCCCCTCCGGGTGGAAGTACCGCGAAGCGGAGATAGGGGTGCATTTCCATCAGGCGCAGCCTGGTTGGCATGTTTTCCCTTTGTGGAGACCCTGCAGAGGGTCTCCAAGTCGGGCAAAGTTGGTCCTTAGCCTGCACATAAAAGGACCTTCCTATGAATTGCCCGACCGATGCCAAGGGCGCGGTTGTATGGCTTTATCAAAAGAGGCGGCGATATATGATTGTGAAGGCCACCCACCGCAGGCCCGAAGGGCCCTTCTGAAGTCTGAAAGTCTGACGTCTCCCGTCTGATTGCATCTGCAACCTCAAATCTCTTCCCCTCTGTCATTTCGAGCGGAGTCGAGAAATCCCCCGGCACCATGCTGCTCCACTCCCATGCCCCGACAGCATAGAACGTAACGTAGGCTCCTTCCCCAGGAAGGAGCTGCCCGATAGGGCTAAGGATAGGTCCGAAAAAATTGGCACAGAACTGACGCTCCTATCTTCCGTCGCCTGACGGCGCCACCTGCTGGCCGGGCTTTAAGGTGTTCGCTTTGTGTGCAGGCTATGCTCACATATTAGCCCGGCTCAGAAGTCCTCTGCAGGACTTCTGCCTAGGGAAGGAGGCTAAGTACTGTCGCAAAACGCCCTGTCATTTCGAGCGGAGTCGAGAAATCTCCTGGCACCATGCTGCCCGTCGCAAGTAGGCGTTACGTTTCCCGCCGCAATGTCAGTCTGAAGTCTGACCGTCTGACGTCTCTCCTCTGATTGTCTCTACCTCCTCAAACCTCAAACCTCAAATCTCTCTCATTCCCCCTTTGGTACTTCGTACCACCTTTGCCCCGCTGGGAAGCGTGTCACACGATTCTCAGGTCGCTAGCACTCCCCTACGAATCGTGTTCCCTTGCCACCCCGCAAGCGGTGGCACAATATATAGGGGAAACCCTCAAATCTCAAATCTCTATTCTCCCACTCTCTCATCTGTGCTATAATACATGAATAACACACATATAAAACAAAAGGATTTATCTGAACTATCCGGGGGATTTATGAATCGTAACTATACACAGGCAGCAAGACAGGACGCAGGCGGGAGACTTTTACCGTCTCTTATTTTTGCCCTGGGTGACTATGCTGCTCTGGCGGTGGCGGGGGTACTGGCGGTGTATCTGAGAAACTGCCTGGTGACCTACAACACCTTCCGCCTTTCCATGGCCTACCTTTTTCTCTGGCTGCCCATGGTTTTTATGTTTTTTATTTTCTATAGCGGACTTTACGGAAGGCGCATGCTTATCTACCGCATGGTGGAGCGCCTTTTCTTTGCGTGCCTGGAAGGGGCAGTGCTTTCCATTATCCTCATGTTCTTTGCCCAGGTATCGGGACAGGTGTCCCGGTTCTTCGTCCTGGCCTATGTGGTCATAGCCTTTGTACTCCTTGCCATTGTCCGGGTTATCCTCAGCAAAGCCATGAAAAAGGTGAAGGCCTTCCAGATTCCCGTGCTCATCGTCGGCGCCGGGCAGACGGCGGAGCTGGTGGTGCGGCAGATTCTTCACGACTCCGGCATGCGGTACCGGGTGGTGGGGTTCCTGGAGGACCGCCATCCTGTAGATACCATGCTCCATAGTTTCCCTGTGCTGGGGGGCTTTGGAAATATGGAAGAAGTGATACAGGAAACCGGCGTCCACACCGTACTGATTGCAGCGCCCGGCCTTCCCCAGGACGACCTGTCCAGCCTGATTTACCGCGCCCAGTCCCTGGTGAAGCAGGTGGACGTCATTCCAAACCTGGTAGCCGTCCCCATGTCCAATGTCACCGCAGAATCCTTCTTCGATGCGAAAATCATGGTCCTCCATATCCGGAATAACCTGGCCAGCCCCTGGAACCAGATGCTGAAGCGCCTCTTCGATATCGTCGCCACCATCTGCGGCGGCCTTCTCATTTCACCTATCCTCCTTGCTATCACCTGCTGGGTCTACCACGACTCACCGGGGCCCGTCATCTTTAAACATAGACGGGTAGGAAGAAATGGGAAGGAATTCAACTGCTATAAATTCCGCTCCATGTGCGTGAACTCGAAGGAAGTGCTGGAACACCTCCTGGCCACCGACCCGGAAGCCAAGGCGGAATGGGATAAGGAATTCAAGCTGAAAAATGATCCCCGCATTACGAAGAGCGGTGCCTTCCTTAGAAAAACAAGCCTAGACGAACTGCCCCAGCTCTGGAACGTGCTGAAAGGGGAAATGAGCCTCGTGGGACCGCGTCCTATCGTACAGGCAGAAGTACCAAGATATGGGAAATATATCAAAGAATACTATTCCGTCCTTCCCGGTATCACCGGCATGTGGCAGACCAGCGGCAGAAGCGATATAGACTATCCCGAAAGAGTCCAGATGGACAGCTGGTACGTCCACAATTGGAGCGTCTGGCTGGATATGGTACTGCTGTGGAGAACCGTGGCAGTGGTATTGAGCCATAAAGGGGCGTATTGAACGCATGGTGAAAGACATTGGGCTGACTCGTCGCATGGTTTTGTGGCAGATATATATCCAGGGTATATTTAAAATTGTCATATCGACTGTAAGCGTAAAAGGATAGTACAATGAAACTTTTTCTTATCCAGATTATTTATGGTTTTCTGCTTCCACCAGGCGGAATTATTCTCTTACTGATTCTATTTAATATTTATGGTTACAGAAAGCATTGGAAATATCAGCCGGCATTGACATCAATTATTTTAGTGCTTTATTTTTTCTCTATACGTATAGGAGCGGACTTTGTGACTGGTTCTTTGGAGAGAATTTATCCGCATAAGGAGGAAGTATCGGGAGATGTACTGCTGATGATTGGACGCGGTTCATTTTCTGGGGTTCCTGGTGTGGGAGGAGCAGGGCAGCCTTCGCCGGTTATGTCACGGTCTATGTTGGTGACTGCAGAGCTTTACCAGAAAAAACGTGGCAGGTGGGGTTACCTTTAGTAATTCTATTTCTGAGACAGATATAGCTCTGAGAGAGTTCAAGAATCTAGGCATTCCGGGGGATAAACTTTATGGGGATTTCAACAGCAGAAACACTGTGGAAAACGCAAAGAATTCTGCTGTTATCTGTAGGGAAAATCAATGGACTCATCCTATCCTCCTTGCTGAAGCGGTCCATGCGCCTAGAGCAGCTATGATCTTTAAACGAGCAGGACTTGATGTTTTGGTTTATCCTACAAACTATCGTCGTGAGTTGGTTCATCATGGTTCACCGATATTTGCTGTTATGCCAGATGCCAATAATCTTAATGATTCTGCTGTAGCTCTTAAGGAGTGGTTTGGTATTTTTGCTATTAAAGTTGGCATGCAGTGAATCAAAAGTCTTAGAAAGATACATATGATTATGGTATCAATATTGTAAAGGAAGATATTATGGAAGAAATCTATGATTTATCTTTTGTAATTCTCACATGGAATTCCCAAAATTATATAGCCCGTTGTTTGAACTCAATTGATCAGATTACTTCAATGCGGGTCAAAATCTATGTAATAGATAATGGTTCTAAAGACCGGACAATATCCATATTGCAGAAATTACAGCATAGTCTTCATTATGCTGCACTGGAAATTATTTCATTGCCGGATAATAAAGGAACAACTATTTCTCGAAATATAGGATTAAAAAAAGCATGCCGGAATTCTTCTTATATTTGTATTCTGGATTCTGATACAGTTGTCAATGAACAAGCTATGAAGTCGCTAATGCAGTCTCTAAAGAGCTATCAAGATATTGGAATTATTGGACCTGTTATGAAGGGTCTGGATGGAACGGTACAGAATTCAGGCAGAGGAATTCCCACATTTAAACTGAAACTTTTTAAAGCATTACCTGTAACCAGCCTTCGTAGGAAAGGTGAGCAGATGGAGCAGGTTCCCAAAAAGGATGCAATTACAAATGTGGGATATCTTATGTCTGCATGTTGGATGATACCTGTGAAAGTTGTAGAAAAAATAGGGTTTCTAGATGAGAATATTTTCTATGCTCCAGAAGATGTGGAATATTGTATGCGGGCATGGAAAAATGGCTATCGAGTGGCGTATAATAATCAAGCATATATTACTCATGCCTGGCAAAGACTATCTAGAAAAAAGTTAC